>DASRUP010000111.1:0-16433 GCA_035655395.1 Minisyncoccota bacterium | reverse complement strand
TTCCAATTTCCAGCTCGCAGACTCCGCCTGTATGGTTCTGCCTGCACGCGTTTTTACCACAGCCACCTTATCCTTTAACCCCGTTACTGTTCCTTGCGTGCCGTTTACATACTGTCCCCCGTGATCATTTTTTACAAACATTACTTTGGCCCCTTTCTTGAGCACCAAAGACTCCGGCGCCAGGCAGCCGCGCATTAAGAGCTCCACATGGTGCCCCTTGCCTGCCTGCTGCATGACAAACACTTTTTCTTTTCCCTTGAGCTTTGCCAAATGTTCTGCATTTATTGCGTCGACATCCCTGTTATGGGTAAAGAGCCGCATAATCTTGTCTGTATCTTTGAGCTCGCCATGACTTCGCCCAACAAGCAGGCTGCGCGTTTCTTCTGTAACGTTTCGGTTGCGAATAGCAGCCAATATGCCCAAAAACTCGTTGCCGCCATGCCGATATTGCTCGCCAAGATAACATACTACGGGGTTGAGCTGCCGCCACGCTTCAGACTCAAACGCGTAAGCAGGCACAACGCTTCCCCGCGCTACAGGCGGCAGTTGGAAAAAATCCCCGGAGCATACCACTTGCATGCCCCCAAACGGCGTATTGGTTCTCCTTATGTGCCGCAGAACCTGGTCTGCCATATCAAAAAACTCACCGGAAAGCATGGAGATTTCGTCGATGATTAACACCTTGGAATTGTTTAGCCTGCTCCAGAGCGGCCTTTTTTCTTCCATCCGCTCCAAATCAGAGGCGCTTATGGTATCTCGCACGCCAATGCCAGACCACGAATGAATGGTAACGCCGTTCAAGTGAGTTGCCGCAATGCCGGTAGATGCCGTTACCGCAGGCTCTATTTCGTGGCTGCGCAGCCACGAAATATATTTATCGAGCACATAGGTTTTGCCGGTACCCGCCTCCCCCGTAAGGTACACATGTACTCCCATTTTTAAAATATCCAGCGCTTCTTGCTGCGTCATACTGCTTTAGTGTATCAAAAAGCCGCCAATCCGCCAGACGGCGAAGGGCGACTTTGTCTTTCACTCTGCTGTACGACACAACTAGGGTATCATGACATTCCCGCACGCAACGTACACGCTTGCCTCCTCTACTGACTTGTGCACGTTCAGGGACAAAGGCAATCCGGCCTGCAGTTCTGCCATAGAAACGTCTACTATGGTTTCAGAGTACCCGTTTACCGGGGAGTTCAAAGGATACTTTACTCCGCCGATATTCGCGCACGACTCAAAATGGATATGGGCAGGCTGCGTTACGCCTGCTGGTGCGCCGGTTAATTCCAATACAACCTTGAGCGTTCCGTCTGCTTCAGACAGGGTGGCGGTTCCCATCTCCCCAGAGCCATTCTGCTCTGCAAGGGCTACCACTACTTCGTTGGTTTCTTCCATCGTATTCTCGCCCTCGTTGCCTGGCTGCATCAACATTCCCGAATCCCACAGATACCAACCCACTCCGGCGATAACAACAACTCCCAAAATAATAAGAATCGATTTGCTCATAACGAAATTTTCTTGTTAGGTAGAAAACGACCTTTGCGCTCCTATGGCTATTGTACCTTAACGGATTATAAAGGGCAAAAAGGTTTCGCGGATCCACCCCCACGGGTGCAGCTGCGCGTAGTGCAGCATCCACTCCTGGCCAAACTTTGGAATGTACAGCAGCAGCAAAACAACCGCAAGCTGCTTTTTTGTTGTTGGCACCAGCCTCGGGAAAAACTTCTCTGCAACTACATAATACATAAAGAAGTTTTCAAATAAGTTTGGAAAAAAGAAAAACAGTTTTCGTATGCCGGTAATTTCAAATAAAATCATGCCTAAAAACCGGTACAGGTACAGCGCAATGCTGGTATTCCTGGCAAGCTTGTTGGCCCACCAAAAAGACACCATAACCTCGAGGGTAAAGTAATACATGTCGAGCCACTTATCTATAAGTTGGTAATGGTTGCCAAACCCGGTCTGGGGCTCGTGCAGCAGTAGCACCAAAACATCGACAAGAACAACGTCTAGGGCGTCCACCAAAGGCGAAACCAGAGTTCCAAAAACCCGCCATTTAAAAATGGTTAAGGGTAGCAGCAAGCGCAGCCCGATTACAATAAATGCAGATACCGTAAGGTCGAACACCGTATTCCAATTCTCGTCCAGCCCCCTATTATTCTCCTTCTTCCAGCAAGCCCACAAGAGATCCTTCGGGCGCTTTTTGGCCAACCTTTACCCCCACCTCGTCGCCCGCCTGGGCCTGCTCAATGGGCTTATACTCTTTTTGCATAGAAGTAACTTCCTGGTCGAACACATACTCTCCTTTTTCCATGCGGATGCGGTCGCCCACCTTGAGCTGGTCTTCGAGTTTTACAATCGCTACCCCCGCCTTGCCGTAGTAGTGAATAACTTTGCCTATTGGTTTCATAATATGTAGTTGAAACCCAGTTTGCGACCTTTCCCCTTATGCTTCCATACTACCCCTACAAAAACTCCACGGCAAGCTACAGCCCTTCCAAGCCGGTGGCGTACAGGCTTAACACTTTAGGGATAAGAAACAAAAGGCCCAGAAGAGGCAGCAAGAACACTACCGCCGTAATAATCAACGTCCACAGAAAATACTTTCTTGTCTTCTCCACCGACCGGTAAATAGCCTCGAGCTTTTTCTCCTGCTCTTCTAACTTTTGTAATATGTGTTGTTCGTCCATACCTTTATTGTAAACCTTTATCCTCGCGCAAGCAAAAACCTTCTTGATTGGATGCCATCAACCTTGCCAAGCTATGAAATTTAGGCTATAATCTTACCACATCTTTGCTGAAAGGAGCACCTACTATGAGCACCTTCTCCGTGGTACTAATGACAGTAATGGTTTGTATGGCGGTCTTCTCCCTGGCCTTGCCTCTAGAGAGAAAGTGGTACAAGAAAAGGCTGAAGGAGGCAACAATACAGGTTGTCGCCGAATACGAAATAAAAATGCTAAAGTCTACAGAAGAAGTTCTTAAGGAGGTTGACGAAAAGATACAAGAGACTCGCAATCACATGGACCAGCGGTATAAACAGGTGGCACAAGAGGTAAGGGCTGAACTGGCAAGAATTGTATCCCATGCCGCATGGATTGCGGCGCAGCGAGATGCACTAACAGAAGTTCTTTGGAAGACCAAGGCAAAAGGAACTTTCAAAGAATGGTTTTACAACCACGAAGACAGCACAACGGGCGAGATAACGATACGGATAACCGAAGACATAGTATCTGTTACCTCTCCTGGCAAAGAAGATTTTGTAGTACACTTCTAGCCAACAGCTCCCTCAAACAGCCAAGGCGGCACCGTATGCGTGCCGCTTCTTCATTTTTATAGATTTATTCTACCAAAAAACTAAAAAATCCCTCAACCGACAAATATTCCATACATTCCCTCCTTTTTCATAGATTTTTAGAATACTAATGTTTCTGTTCGTTCTCCCATTCTGCTCCGTGCTTCTTCTCATTCGCCCATTCTGTTTTACGTTTTTCTTCACTCTGGATTTCTTTCTCTGCCTTTTCGCAGGCCGGATAATTTCGGCAGACAAGAGCATCTTCTGCCCTCATCGATGGTTCGCCTTCTCTTTTTATACGTACGTACTGTGAAGGCATTAGTGGCTCTCCACAGCTTTCACATTTTTTGTTTTGATTGTTCATAGCTCTATTTATCTCGCCAAATATACTTATAACCAGGAGGGGCGGGCGGTTTTGGGGGTTTTGGTAGACTGGGCAGTTTTGGCACCCGGGGAGCACGAGGCAAACTGGGCATTCGTGGTAGTTTTGGAGGGACTAGTGGTCCCTTTGGATCTTTGATTAGTTTCCACGGCATATTTTTTGTTTTGCCTTTTTATTTAATTTGATTATCTAACCTTTTTAGTTTTCCACATTGACTCGTGCGCTTGGTGCGATACAATGATATTATACCGAACGAACACCGAACTTTGCAAGTCCCCACTTTTCCCCAACCTACCACTATGCTTACAAAACGCCAAAAACAAATTTTTGAATATATCCAAGGGTACATTCAAAAGCACGACTACGCTCCCTCTTTAGACGAGATCAAAAAGCACTTTCGCCTTTCCTCCAAGGCAACCGTACACCAACACCTAAAAGCCCTAGAGGATAAGGGTTACCTTAAAAGAACCGCCAATCGCATACGCGCAATCGATATAAACAACCGAGAGCAAATGGTGCGTATTCCTCTCTTGGGCACTATTGCGGCTGGTGAACCGATCGAAGCAATCGAAAATAAAGAATATATAGCAGTTCCAAAAACAAAACTTCCAAAATTTGGGGATGTTTACGCCCTCCGCGTGGTTGGCAACAGCATGATAGACGAAAATATCAATAGTGGAGACATAGTTTTGGTAAAACAACAAGGAGTCGCAGAAAATGGCCAAAAGGTTGTGGCTCTTATCGATAACCAGGAAACAACCTTAAAAACTTTTTACAAAGAACGAGGATATATTCGCTTGCAACCAGCAAATAAGAGGATCGAACCAATTATTATCAAAAAAAATCGAGAACTTGCTATACAGGGTATAGTATTAGATGTCATTCATGAAGAAGGAGCTTCAACGATTCAACTCCCAGAATATAAAAGAGTGGGAGAGTATGAAGAATTACCACTAAATAAAGTCTTTTGTGGAGATGCTATCGAGGTAATGAGAACATTTCCACCTAACTCAATAGATCTCGTGGTAACTTCACCTCCTTATGACGAACTGCGAAATTACAAAGGTTATAGTTTTGACTTCGAAGGTATGGCTAAAGGTTTATTTAGAGTGATGAAAAAAGGAGGTATTATAGTTTGGGTTGTTGGGGATAAAATTAAAAAAGGGAATAAAAGTCTTACAAGTTTTAAACAGGCTCTTCTCTTTCAGGAAATCGGGTTTAATGTTCATGATGTCATGGTTTACAAGAAAAGAAATACGCCTTTTATGAGGACGAATGCGTATACAAACTGTTTTGAGTTCATGTTTGTTTTCAGTAAAGGCTCTCCCAAAACATTTACTCCTTTAAAAAGTAAGACCGCAAGACAAGGACAAGAAATGTTGCCCTTTAACAAAGGGCCAGATGGAGTCAACAAAAAGGTTCTGGGCGAGCTTAAAGCCGAAAAGACCATGACGAATATTTGGGAATATGCTGTAGGTTTGCATGGCACAACAAGCGACAAGATAGCTTTCGAACATCCTGCGATCTTTCCTGAGAAATTAGCTGAAGATCATATCCTCTCATGGACTAAACCACAAGATGTGGTCTTCGATCCGATGTGCGGCTCTGGGACAACCTGCAAAATGGCAGTAAAGAATGAGCGTTTTTATATTGGCTGCGATATATCTAAAGAGTACGTAGAGCTTACAAAAAAAAGATTGAGGCTCAATAATCTTTAATAGTTTTTCTTGAGGAAAGTAATCGCACTTTTAAGTAGCTCCACATCGTCTTTAAAACGACCCAATCCCGTATTACAACTATCACAAATCCAACCGGCAGATTTTCCCGTACGGTGATCATGCTCGAGAACTACTTTGCTTGTTACGCCAGCGATGGTTCTCTTATGGCAAATAGGACATTCAAAAGGCTCGTTTATCGGTTTATCTTTTAGCCATTTGGCTCTATCCGCTCGAGCTACCGCGACTCCTTCCATTTTTATTCGACAATCCCTGCATGTTGGCCTTCTTACGGATCTATTATTCTTTGCATTCTGATTCTTGGCAAACTCCGAAGTTTTTTTGAGTTTGTGGCAGACATTACAAATTTTCTTTGAAAAACTGTCACCCGTCTTTTTAACATCTATAACTTGGAGGTCATTTTTCCCAAGTTGAACTTCTTTCCAAATTCTTACAAAAAATACCGAGGCGTGATTTTTAGCCTCTGACTTTATGACACCAACATCGCCCTTTTCAACCACAATTTCTTCAGGGGCTACACTGTCTCTTTTTGCTATCACGAATCGTTTGGGTGAGTCTACCATTTTAGAAAGCATCTTAGCAGGCCTTTATTCATATGTTTGGATACGCCTTTTATAATACCTTACCATGTCATATTTTCCGCGTTTACTCAAGAGCTTCGGCGGGACACGATGGGCTTGTTTCAACCCAAACAAAAAATCGCCGAAATGGCGAGGTTTTGCTTAAAGCTCGGAGTATTTTTCTTTTTTGCCTTTGGCGGTGCCGACGGGATATTTTGCCTCGTTTTTTTGCATTTTCTTCTCAAAGGCTTCGGGAATATCAATTTCCAAATCACTGCACATATTGAGCACCCAATAGAGCACATCCATTAACTCATCTGCCACCTCGCCCTTATTTGTTTTTAGGTATTCTTCAAGCTCTTGCCCATTTTTCCACTGGAAGTGCTCCAGCACTTCGGCTGCTTCCAAAGACAAAGATATGGCCAAGTCTTTTGGGTTGTGGAACTGCTTCCAGTCGCGGCTGTCGCGGAATTCTATAATACGCTGGGTAAGCTTCTCGATATCTGACATTACCCTACCATGCCATATTTTCCTCGTTTGTTCAAGAACTTTCCCCCCTTTTTGGAAACTTTCTAAAGGACACGGTGAGGACTGGCGTAAGAAAGAAGACTGTACCCCAGGGCACAGCCTTAATCGTCGTCCTCTTCCGCATCAAATAGGGGTTTTATGATGCAATCCAAGGTCGCAAGCACAACCGACGGGAAAAAGAAAGCAAACGCAGCGAGTACACCCAATGCCAGGATATTTGGGTCCTCGTGGCGGGATTTGAGTATAAAACTGCCCATCAAAACCATTACCGAGAGGAAGGTATACCAAACCATCCTCTCAAACCATCCGAGCACATCCATTACTCCCCCATCAACATATATATCTATAGAATACTACAACTGTAATACCACACTTCCCAGGATTTTTCCAGTAAAAAAAGAGGTCACCACGGTTTCCGTTGGTGACCTAAAGTTTTAGCGGTATCGCGCAGATGCGATATCGTTAGGCTACTGATCTACGATTCTACGATCGGTATCTCCAGATCAACGACCACCACGTTCGTGTAGACCTGGGCTACTTCGTCGGGCGTGGTGAAGAGAAGCGGTATTTCTTTCACCATCCTCTCCGCATCTCTTCTGATTGCGGAGAGATGAATTTCTAGAGGGGGAGATACTCCCGCAAAACGCTGTTGTATGATTTGCCGCACACCGTTTTCTTCTATTCCTTCCATAAATGCCCTCCTTGTCTTTTCCTTTTCTCCTATATACCACATTTTCGAGATTTTTCAAGTAAAAAGAAAAGGCTCGGCGGGGTGCTGCCGAACCCTGGCTTTTTGCCAGGCTTTCTGGGATCCAGAGCAGAAGGATCCAGAATAATCACCACGTTTCCCATTTTAACCAAAAAATTGGGCGGCGCAGAATTTCTCTGCCCCGCCCCGATACGTGCTTTACTTCATGAAACGCAAATAGCCTCCTCCTGGCTTTGATATGTAGCTACCAATCTTAGGTAGTCTTCCCTATCCAGGTGTAGCGTAGCGTTTGTGCTGTCGGTGACGCCGGGCACATAGCCAAGTACGAGTATAACGTGCTCGACCACATCTGGATTCAAAGAACCATTGTTTATCGACTCTCGTATTGCCGAAGCTACTAGGTTGTTAAAGTCGGCAACAGGCAGAACCCCAACCGGCTCCACTCCACCTACCATTGCGAGTTGGGCCAACGTATAAGGGTCGTGGGCATACGCAAGAATACGGGCTTCCGGCAGGAACTTTGCGACTGCTATTGCCGTACGCCCGGTAGACGTTATAGCAATAATGACCGCATTGGGGTAATCGCGCGCCTGCATACATGCAGACTTGGCCGTAGTCTCGGTCTTGTTGTTTGCCGGGAGATCCTCCAAATAATAAGCGATGCGACTTTCGGCCTTACGCGCAATCACATCTGCTTCCTGTACGACGAGCTCCGGATGATCACCTATCGCAATCTCATCGGAGAACAGCAGGCTGCCTGCCAGATCAATCCTAATATCGTGTACCATTCCCGATACTTCCCCACGACTGGGCTGCTCTTCGTCCTTCAGAGACAGCAAAACCTGAGTTCCAACCATGCCAAGTTTAGTCTTTTTCCGCGATCTTTTCAGAATATCTTCCTGAGCATCTGGTACATCCTCTCGCGGGCCTTCAACACCCAGGTCGCCTCGGGCGACCATAACCGCATCTACCTCTTCGAGGATATCGTCGAGATTGCTCCCCCCGCAGGCCTCCGGCCGCTCCAGCTTGGCCATCACCTTGGCTCTTGTTTTCCTGATATAATCGGAGGCAACTTTTGTGCTTGGCCCATCGTACACATAAGAAATACCAAACCATTCAACGCGCAGGCGCTCGCCGAACGCTACCATATCCATGTCGTCGTTCGTTAAGACAGGTCGGTTAATAGTGACACCGGGCAGATTGACTCCTTTATGAGAAGAAACCTCTCCCCCGATCTGTACGCGCGCCCAGGCTCCTCTTTCGTCGTTCGTTTGAACTTCAAGGCGCACCGTCCCATCGGCAATGTACACAAAGTTCCCAGGTACGAGAGCTCCCAATACTTCTGCATCGGGAAACGGCAACACGCTCGGATCATCAGAAAACTCGATAGCTCGGATCCAAACCTCTTGTCCCTCCACAAGCTCTATCTTACCTTTACCATCAAGCCCGATACTGCCAAGGCGAAACTTTACGCCGCCTAAGTCAAAAAAGATGGCCACAACCCTACCGAGTTCAGCAGCAGTCTTACGAATAAACTCAATTGCCTTCTCGATCTCACCGTAGTTCGCTTTCTTAACATGTGCGCCATTGAACCGAAACACATCTGCCCCAAGCTCAATAAGACGCCGTAAGATCCTAAACTCCTTGCATGAAGGACCGTAGGTTACCATAAATTTGGTTTTGCGTACCGTAGTCATAACTGCCTCCTCTAACTTTCAGTATATATGATATTGAGTGCTCCTCTAGCCCCAGACTAGTTCAAAATGCAGTAATGTCAAGCTCTTCAAAAAGAAAACGACGCAGCTTTTGCATCGCTTGTATGATTAACCAACTCGGCCCATAAAGACATCGTATAGTAAGCCACGCTCTACTGGTGTCAAATGAGACATTACCAGTCTCTGTACGATTTTATCTGCGTGCTGAAAGAAGATTTGTGAAGGAGTTATTCCTTGCATTTCCGCTTCTGGAATCTGCAAAAGCGGCTTTACCTGCCCCTTCAGAAACTCTGCGACTTTACCGTCTTCCTGTAGGACGTCCCAGACCTCCTCTAAGCCAGGGCCTGAACCTTTATGCATCTCCTGGACAATACCAAACTCCGGATTGCTTAGAGCAGACGCCTGCAAGTCGAGAGTAAAAGGATCGTAAGGATCCAAAATAAGAACCAGCATCTTCGTGCCTTTTGGCATTTCGCCTCCCAATTCGCGTGGACAAAATTCTTGCTGCTTTTGCAATACCACATTTTTCGGCAGTTTTCAAGGGAAAAACAAAAACTTAAGGCCGGCTAGGGCGAGAAACAGGGCAGCAACAAAGCGGAAAAGTCCAAGCTTTCTTGACTACTCGCCCATAAAATGGTAAAGTTTGTTCGCGCCGAAAAGGCAGCTCATACTACATTTTTAGGAGAGATGGCTATGTGCATTACCTGGTTTCCCCAAGCGGCCCTGGAGCTCAATACCTGGATTCCCTACATAGTTCTTCTTGTTGGATTCCTTGTGAGCACCTTTATAGAGGAGAAGTTCGGGTATCGGATTCTCGGGGTAATAGCAGTCCCATTGCTTGCCCTATACACTTTTGTGCAACCCTGGATTTTGCTCATCGTGCTGATTGCAGCTGTCGTGTTGTGGGGAGTAGGTTATCTTTTGCAGGAGTGGATGCCTATATATGGCCGTCGGCTGTTCCGCGTTTTATGCGGTATAAGCATTATACTCACCGCTCCCATCTTTGAGTTTACAGGCCTGGGTCTGGACGTGGTGGCTTTCGCCACCCTTCTACCGGGGATATTCGCCTATAACTACCTTGCTGGCGGCCCCGACAAGATACGGGCTACCGGCACGATGATGGCACAAACAGCCGGCTTAATCGCGTTCGCCTATGGCTTGAATATAATAGGGAGGATAATAGTATGAAAAACGTCGCGAGACGGGTAATCACCGTAGGAGGGATAAGAGGAAAATCTTTTACGGTGAAGTCGCTTGAGTTGCTAGCACGAACACGAGGGTATCCCACCGTCGCTAAAATCACCGGAGACTATCCTATATGGGTACGTAACGGAGAAGTAGAACCTATTGAACGCCCAAAGGGCATAGTTTCGCTAAACGAAACTCTTGCCTTCAAAGATTTCTGCGACGAGGACACCTTTGTCGTCCTGGAAAACCAGGGAATCAAGCCCGAAACCATGAGGTATTTCAACAACAAGGTGGCAAGGCCGAACGTCGCGCTCATCGTTAACATAGAGCTCGACCACACGAATACGATGGGGCGTACCTTAGAGAGAATCGCCAGTTCAACAGGATATGGCATCGGGAGATGGCCAGAGCTGGTGCTATCGGGCGAAAGAAATCCCGCGTTGAACAGGATTATTGCCAAACGACTAAACAAACACCAGCAATTCCTTCCCGTTAATGAAACAAGGGAGGAAGAACAGGCTCCTATGATGGATCTGCTTGGCTTGCTCGACGCGACCCTGCAGCGCACCGGACTTGGGGGGCTTACTTGCGAGGAAGACAACCTCCTCCGCTCACGAATTGCAGAGTCATTCACAATAAGGGAAAGCTCCAGCGGGCTTCTGTATTTCGATGCGGCAAAAATAAACGATCTTGGCTCGGCGAAAAAAACCTTTACCTACTTACACGCCAGGTATCCAGACAAGACATTTCATTTCGTTGCCTACTTCCGGAAGGACCGTCAGGAACGGACGGAGTATTTCATTCCCTGGTTCCGGGAACTAGTCAACGACGAAGCAGTTCGGGCTATGCACTTTGTTGGCCACACCAATAGGATGGCGGCCCGACACGTTAAAGCAAGAGTCCGCACATGGAAGGATTCTCCGACTTCTATTCCTTTTATCTGCGAACATGCGCAGAACGACGCAAGCGTGATCATTCTCGCGTGCAACGCAGTGAACCCGTTTATGCGCGCGTTCAGAGCGCATCTCGCTTCTTAACCAAAACAGCCCCCGTACTTGTACAACAAGACGGGGGTTCATTTTTATTATTTATAGTTTAGGGAAACACAACAAATTTGAGGCCGGCGAGACCGAGGAACAAGGCAATAACAAAACGAAAATATTGCTCGGGAACGCGGTCGATAAATTTTTTGGCGACAAAGGCGCCCAAAAATGACAAAGGCACAAATAACAATAACCCCCACAAAAACAAACCTTCCAGGCGCGTGCCGCCCGCAAAGTAAGCTGCAATGCGTGAACTGTCAATAAACAGCGCGGTAAATCCCGAAGTAAACAAATACACTTCTTTGGGAAGGTTAAACGCGGCCAGCACTGCCGCTCGAATAGCCCCGCCCACGCCAAAAATGCCCGCAGCCACTCCGGAGGCCGCTCCCCCCAAGGGCCGCGGTAGAATTTTTTTGGGGCAGTTTCCAGTTTGGTTTTAAAAACAAAAACGCAACGTACGCCAACAAAAACGCTCCCAGCACGCGCAGTAAAACTTCCTGCGGGGCTTGGACAGACACAAAAGCCCTAGCTATGCTGGCAGCGGCTCCCGGAACTGCAAACCATAAAATTAGGTTCCATTTTCGAGCTCCCTTACGAAACAGCAGCATTTTCCAGGCGTCGCCAACCAAATGGATAATGGCCGAGAAAAGAAGCGTTACAGGCAAAGGAAAGAAAAACAGCAATATGGGCACCATAATGGTAGATCCCCCAAACCCGGAAAATGTTCCGATTGCGGAAGCCACCAGCACCAGCAAACACAGTAAGAGAATTTCTTCCATGAGGTTTATTGTACCATTTTTTGAAAATTTCTCATGCAAAAGAAAACCGCCTTTAGACTGCGCTCAGGACAGCTGCAGATTTTTGAGTACCTGCTCCGGAAAGTCGCTGTAAATCCAGATTTCTTGAATTCCCTTGGCGCCGCGCACGGTTGCTTTTAACCCGCCGGACATTTGGGTAAACTTTATGCGCTCTTTTCCCATTTTATTGGGCTTGGAGATAATAATGCCCAGCACAATCTTTTTTACCTCGGGAAGATTTTCGGCTGCCACGACCAGAGGCTCTGCAGCCTCGATAAGCGTGGTATGGGTGCCGCCAAATTTTTTTCCTTGCCATTTAGCCAAAGGGATTTTTCCAGTATTATTTGAGATTCCGAATACTGTTCATTAAATTTGTATTTATTATGCTATCTCTTCCCATGGAAAGCCCTGGCGGCCAAAATGCCCGTAAGCTGCGGTTTGCTGAAATATGGGTCTTCGAAGATTGAGGCGCTCTATAATTGCCTGGGGGCGAAAGTCGAATTTCTCCCGGGCCAAAGCTCCTATAGACTCTCCCTGTTCGTTTATAGCTTCTACCATTACGGGCTCTGCTCTGCCGATTGCGTAAGCCACGGCCACAAGGCACTCTTTTGCGTATCCCTGTGCCACCAGGTTTTTTGCCACAAAACGCGCCATATATGCGCCCGAACGATCCACCTTACTGGGATCCTTGCCTGAAAAGCACCCGCCCCCGTGCGGCAAAACGCCGCCATACGTATCCACAATTATTTTTCTGCCCGTGAGCCCCGTATCTGCTTCAAAACCCCCCAGCTCAAATTTCCCCGTGGGGTTTACCAAAATTTCGATGCCCGATATATCGCCAACCGCAGGCCCAATAAGATGTTGGATAAGCTGTTCTTTGATGGTTTCTTGGCTTACTGCCGCGTCGTGCTGGGTGCTTATGAGCACGGTATGAATTTTTCCGTCTTGCATGGTTACCTGGGTTTTTCCGTCTGGCTTTAACCACGAAAGAAGCTTGGATTTTCGTAACTCTTCGAGCTTTTTTGCAAGGCCATGCGCGAGAACTACCGCGCGCGGAAGAAACTCGGGCGTTTCCTGCGTGGCAAAGCCGTACATAATGCCCTGGTCGCCGGCTCCTCCGGTATCTACTCCCTGGGCAATATCGGGGGACTGGCGCACCACGCGCGTTATAATTTCCAAATCGTTGTCGTAGCCGATTTCCTTATACACATTTCTGGCAATTTGCGCGTAGTCCACGTTTGCGTTGGTGGTAATCTCGCCGCCGACTACAAGCATGCCGTGCGCGCCAAATGTTTCCATGGCCACTCGGGAACGCGGGTCTTGCTCCAAGCACGCGTCTACAATGGCGTCTGAAATTTGGTCGCACACTTTATCGGGGTGCCCCGACGTTACGCTCTCTACTGTGTAAAAGTTTGGTATAAACCGCATATCAAAGATTATAACCCTTCTACAAAACAACCGTCAACTTTTCCCCAGGGATATTTTTCCTGATTTATGCTTTAATGAAATATGCCACGCTTCCTGCTCTTGCCTCTCTTTGCCCTACTGTATATTGCCTCTGCCCCCCTGTCGGTTGACGCCCAATCCCTCGTCCCCTGCGGAGGCCCAGGCCAGCCTCCCTGCGGCCTGTGCGCTCTCTTTGAACTGGTGCACAACATCATCACCTTCCTGCTGGTTCCTTCTGCGTTCAACGGCGGCCTTCCCATAGTGCTGGCGCTGGCAGGCCTCCTGTTTGCGGTGGGAGGCTTTTTCATGCTCACTTCTGCTGGCAACATGTCAAACCTCCAGAGAGGCAGGACTGTCATCTTTTCCACGGTGGTAGGGTTGCTCATTGTGTATGGATCTTGGATATTCATCAACCTCCTGCTTGCCACCTTTGGAGTTACCACGTTCACAGGAACCACCACCTGGTGGCAGGTGGAGTGTTCCCTTCCCTAACGCTGACTATAAGGTAACGCGGTAGATAAGGCCGGCTTTGTCGTCGGAAATATACATGACACCCCCGGGCTGCACCAAAATATCTACAGGGCGCCCAAGCGCCTGATTTCCCTGCAGCCAGCCGGTAATGAAGTCTTCTTGCCCCTCGTAATTACCCTGCGCGTCGAGCTTGATGCGTGCGATTTTATATCCCGTAGGTTCAGAACGATTCCACGAACCATGGAATGCTACAAGTAAATCGTACCAGTACTCCTCTGGCCAACCCTCTTCTGGGACAAATGCCAATCCCAGAGGAGCTGAATGCGCCTGCAAATCTACATGCGAGGGAATTTCGCCAAACTGCTCTTCGCAGGGCGCTCGTATATACGTATTTTTATCAAAGTTGGTGTCGTGAATATTTTTTCCGTAGCAAATGGGCCAGCCAAAGTTGCCTTCCTCTTGCAAAATATTAATTTCGTCGGGAGGAATGTCGTCGCCCAGGTTGTCGCGGCCCATTTCGGTAACCCATACGTCGCCGGTTACATAGTTGGTAGCCATGAACACGGCGTTACGCAGTCCCCTGGCAAATGTTTTGAGGTTTTTGCCCTCGTCGTCTGAAACCAAAACCGAAGCTCTTCGCCAATCTTCCTCGTGGCACACGTTGCACGAAGAACCCACCGAAGTGAGCAGGCGGCCGTCGGGCGCAAACAGAATGGTACGGGTAAAATGCCCTCCTCCTGCGGGAAGGTCAAAAAGCTTTTGGGAGGGCGCGTCAGAATATACCGGGATTTTGGAAACACTGTCTTCCTCGGCAAAGTACAATGTAAAGGGCTGCTGGGGGTGGAAAGCTAACCCGTGAGGACGGCGCAAATCCTGCAAAATCGGGTACTGCTTGGTAACTTTGCCGTCTTCTACTTCCAGAAGCGAAATTTTGCCTTCGGAAGTCTGGCTTACCCACATGTTGCCAAAGCCGTCGAACGCCATAACGCGGGCGCCCGGCAAATCTTTGGCAAATACCGAAATAGAAAACCCGTCGGGAAGCTTAAGAGGAAAATCCGTATTGTTCTGCCCCTCGGGCGGCGTTTCGTCGATAATCTCGCCAATGTCGTCTCCTGGCGGAAGTATTGCGGGGCCTGCTCCCCGAAACTGCTGCCAATACGTAAACCCTGCAAAAGCTCCAACCGCCACCACAAACACTCCCAAAATGGCAAAAAATATTTTGTTCATTGCAAATTCATTGTATTAAATCCTCTATAAAAAGTGAAGAGGACGTCTACATGAAGCAGGCGTCCTTTTCTTGTTTGTACTTTGTGGATATATATGGGGTGCTTTGCTACAGCGGGAAACTTTGAAAAGCTTCCTAAATCTGTCGCAAACGTATTATATTTCTTTTGAGAGAAGAGGTCAATATAAGTTATCCACAACCCTTTACTTATGCTTTTTTGCTGCTTTTTGCCGGTTTCTTTCGTGAAGAAACTAATTTGCCTATGCCCTTTACGATTTCGTGCACGGCGCCCACTTTCTGCCCTTTCTCCCGTATAAACGCGCGCAACTGGCTTATATCTTCAAAAAGCCCGTCGGACTCTTCTTTTGCCCTGCGCACCATATGCTGCACGTCGCGCAAGATCCGAATCGCATAAACTAACGCGACAGCCAGCAATATTGTTACCAAAAAAATTGCAACGGTGGTAACAAAAAAGAAAATGTCTGCTTTTACAAATGTTTCCATATATTTTATTGTACCATTCTTTTCAAACAGCAAACAGCCCCGACAATACGTCGAGGCTGTGGAAAACAGAGGGTTAGGATTGCCGCTTTCCTTTTTCAATCATAGAGGCTAACTTTCGATCGGTGCGGTTTTCATACGGGCTTTGCAGCACTTCGCGAGTAAAGTAGTATTTTGCAAAGAATGCAGCGCTCGCAACACCCATAACCAAGAGCATCAGCGCAAATCCAATCTGCCACAGGCTCAAAGGCCCGGTCGAAACATCGGTGGGCTTGCCGTCTCTTGTCACCTGCACCTGGGCTGTGGTAGAAGCTCCGCCTTGGGTGTTAAACACGGTAACGGTGTTTACCAGGTTTAAAGTACCCGCCGGCAAGGACGCTGCATCAACCACGAGTGTTTCAAATGTTATTGTTCGCGCCTGGTTGGTGTTTAAACTTCCTATATTAATATTCTCTGTGGTAACGTTTCCCGCTACCTGGTTGCTATCGACCCTTAAGTTACCGGCGTACGAGAGCTTATCTGCAAGAATCTCCCGCACCAGCACATTTTCCGTGGTGGCAGATCCCCGCCACGTTACGGTAATCTGAAACTCCACGCGATCCTGTGGTGAAGCCTGCACCTTGTCTACCCAGTCAAACTTTTGCTGGGTGAGATTTCGCACCTTTTGGGCAACCTCGAATCCGGTGCCCGTTGTCGTCGTCTGGGCCTCCGCGTACGATGTAGCTCCCCATAAAAATACGAAGCTCACTACGCACGCAACAACTCGATAAAATACTTTGGTACTCATATGTTTTTGTTATGTTACTTATATCTTTTCGGCCTGAATCATAATTCGCT
>DASRUP010000110.1:0-11186 GCA_035655395.1 Minisyncoccota bacterium | reverse complement strand
AGACGACAAATGGTTTGATTTTTGGATAGACGCCTGGGAAAAGTTTTATTTGGATTTAGGAATCAAAAAAGAAAACTTGCGAAGATATGAGCACCCCAAAGAAAAGCTGTCGCATTATTCCAAGCGTACGGTAGACTTGGAGTATAAGTTCCCGTTTGGGTGGGGAGAGTTGGCTGGTGTGGCAAACCGCACCGACTTTGACCTAAAACAGCACGCAAAGTTTTCGGGCAAAGAGCTTACCTACCGCGACGAGGAGAGCGGCGAGGTGTACGTACCCTATGTTATAGAACCCACTATGGGAATTGAGAGGGCAATGCTCGCATTTCTCATAGACGCGTATGAAGAGATAGAAGGTGGTCGTACCAAAACCACAGAATCCACCAAAGAGAAAGAGGTTGTGCTTAACCTGGTTAAGCAACTTGCGCCGGTGCAGGTTGCGGTATTTCCCTTAATGAAAAACAAACCAGAGCTCGTGGCAAAGGCAAAAGAGGTGTACCAAATGCTACAAAAAGATTTTGCATGCCAGTACGACGAGGCAGGAGCCATTGGCCGGCGCTACCGCAGGCAAGACGAAATCGGCACGCCCTATTGCGTAACCGTAGATTTCGATTCTCTCGAAAAAAATGATGTCACCCTTCGGCACCGCGACACTATGGAGCAAACCCGCGTAAAAATCTCCGACCTTGCCCACGAACTCCAAACCCGGTTTGGAGAATAGACAAGGATTGTTTCCAAAAGTTATACTTATGTAATGGAAACCGTAACCATTATTTTCGACTGGCTATTCGTTATCTCGTTAATCATTCTTCCCTGGGCGGCTTTGGTAGAGATAGGGATACTGATCTTTTCTATTGCTAAAAAGCGGCCGCTTAAGGGAATTCTTATAGCTCTGGTTATTACAATCGGAATTCCTGTTTTCTTATTTCTCGGACGAGCTATTTTTCACTAATTTTTGGTGATTGTTATCGACCGTGTATATGAATTATCTTATGAATTTACTCAAGGGAGGAATGGCGGGTGGGGTAAGTGGAGTTATAGTAGGAGCTACTTTCTGTGGGCTAATCCTTGCCAACTTATTTTTCAAGGCGACCCCCATAGACTGGGAGCTAGGGATTGTTATATCTCTTTTATTGCTGGCCTTAAGTATAGCGCTTGGTGCAGTAGGAGGCATATTATTTCTCTCTTTCCTTAAAGGCCCTTCTTTTGTGAGGGCTTTTTACCTTATATTTCTCTTTTTCGCTCTTTCGGTTTTTCTTTCTTGGTTTTTTGTATTCCCTATGTTATTTACGGGGTGGCAAAACGTTGGCCCGTGGATATTAGGAATTTTTGGGGTTTTTGCGGCGGCCGTGGTTTTATTTGCCCTTTTATACCGGAAAATAAAACAAAATCTTATTTGGAAAGGAATTTTCTTTATTATTCCCCTTGCCTTGTTTCCTTTCTTTTTCCTTGTGTTAGATGTATATGATGTTTTGGCACTAAATCGAATAATAACTTTAAGGCAGGGAACATTTGAGGGGTTTGGACTTCTTCATGGGGAACTACCTTCTGGTGTTTGGAAAAACCCAATCGACATTGACTTGACTGTAAAAAATTCTTATGGGCTGCCGCTTAATTATGGCAGCCAAAGTGGTGATTTGTCTGGTGGAGGCAGTGAGTACATGTTTGTGCCAAACTCCCAAGATTTAGTGATTAGTGTGGATGTGTCGGATTTAAAGGCTGCGGCAACTGAAAGAGGATACCAGTTGTCTGATATTCGGTATAACGCAACAGTAAAAGTAGAGGCACAGGATCTGGAGCTAAAAAGGAATACGCTTTTGGAAGAAAATATCTCCCAGACACTAGTAGATCCTCCTCCTATGATTCGGGTGGAAGGAAACTCTACGTTATTGCTTCCAATTAAAATCTTGATAATTCTTCTGCCACTTCTTTGGGTTTTATTGATGGTTTATTTCTTTTCTCGATTGAAATTAGCACGATAAATGTTTCTACGGACTACATGAAACTTATTGATTCCACGGCGCAAACAAGTTGGAAGTTTCTCGCAATTATCGCGGCCCTTGCCGTATTTGCTGTCGGTGGCGCTTTGCTTTTGCACTATTCCGGCATAAAAACAGAAACGCCGGAACAGCCAGGATTGCCTGCCGAGAAGCAAAATGAAGTTTCACCGTTACCAACCCCAAAAGAAATACCACCAACAGAATTGCAAGAACAATCCCAAACTCAACCGTCTCCATCACCACTTCCTGCATGGCCAACTTCTCTTACGCTTCTTTCTCCGCGTCTTGGAGAGGCCTGGTTGCAAACAGTAGCTTATACTATCAGTTGGTGTTGTGGAACAGGAAACGTTGATATTTTCCTTTATCGTTGGCATTGGGATACGGCTGTCTTTGATACGGGCAAAGATGAGGAGGACCCCGTACTTGTCATAGGAGAAAACGTTTCGTCAAAAGAAGGTGTTGAAAGAGAAAACGGGGAATATATTTGGCAGGTTCCAAAAAACATTGAGCCGGGCCCCTACTACATTCGAATAGCCGATTCTGTTTCTTCGTATAGTCGTAATGAACAGTTTCGGATTATACCCCCGATGACTAAACTCGAAAGGCTTGCTCCTGTTTCTGGGCCGGTTGGGAGCACAATTATTCTTCACGGAGAGGGGTTTATGCCGTCGGGGAATACGGTTAACTTTGGGACGGGGGCGATACCCAATGTTCGTGCTCCAAATTGGCATACCTTGCCAAGTTTTATCTTGCCAAACGAGCTAATGCCCGGATGTTTTTATGAAGATCCGGCATGTGCGGCGTCTCCTCAACCTGTTACACCAGGAGAATATACCGTATCCGTTACCAACGATTTTGGCATAACAAGGACTTTGACCTTTACGGTAACTGAACAGTAGAGTAAGTATAGAACACTGCCCGCGGGAATTCTTACATGGAGTTTCGAGGGCTTTTGTTTTTCGCGAAAAAGTGCTAGCGTAAGATATCGATGATTAAAACAATTACGCTCAAGAGTGGATTACGGGTTGTAACGATCCCGCAGCGTGCCACCAAAACGGTGACCGTTTTAGTGTTGGTGGGAACGGGCTCTAAATACGAAACCAAAGAACAAAACGGCATTTCGCACTTTTTAGAGCACATGTTTTTTAAGGGAACCGAAAAACGCGTAAAGCCGATTGATGTGGTGGAACCATTAGACCGTATTGGCGGTTCTTACAACGCGTTTACCTCGGAAGATTACACGGGCTACTATGCAAAAGTGGATAGCAGCCACTTTGATTTGGCGTTTGAATGGGTGGCCGATATTTTTTTGAATTCTACTCTTCCCGCAAAAGAAATCCAAAAAGAAAAGAGCGTGATTACCGAAGAGCTGCACATGCATAAAGACAACCCTATGTGGTATGTAGACGTTCTTTGGGAAAAGTTGTTGTATGGCGACCAGCCTGCCGGCTGGGAAGTGGTGGGAACCAGAGAAACGATTGCCGCAATGGCCAGGAAGAATCTTCTGCGCTACCGGAAGAACCAATATGTAGCCTCGAATACGGTAGTATGCATTGCGGGGAATGTGCGAGCGCCCGAAGTAATGGCAAAGGTGCAGAAACTTTTTGCCGGCATTCCGACACGGGAATTTCAAAGAAAAGTCCCGATAGTCGAGGCCCAGAAGAAGCCCGAAATACTTTTGGAATACCGCAAAACCGATCAAAGCCATATTGCTCTTGGCGTACGAGGGTATAACTTGCAAGACCCCAGGAGATACGCGCAATACACGCTTGCCACGCTTTTGGGAGGAATGATGAGTTCCCGGCTTTGGGTTGCGATACGGGAAAAAAACGGGCTGGCCTATTACGTTTCCACCGCGACAGACTGTAATCCCGACACGGGATACGTGGTAACATCGGCTGGCGTGAAAGATGAAAATGTCGAAAGGGCGGTGCGTATTATTCTGCAGGAATACGCGAAAGTGAAAAAATACCCGGTTTCCAAAGACGAGCTTCAAAAAGCGAAAGACCACCAGAAAGGGAAAATGGCTTTGCAGCTGGAAAATTCCGACGCCAAAGCTCATTTTTACGGCATGCAGGAGCTTTTGCAGGGCAACATTTTAACGCAAGAAGAAATCTGTGCTAAAATAGACAAAGTGGACTCCAAAGACATACAAGAGATCGCGCAGGACATGTTTCGGCCCGCAAAACTGAACCTTGTGGTTTTGGGGCCGTCTCGCAACAAAGCGCAGTTTACAAACCTTTTGCAAATATAGCATGAGCGGGAACAGCCAATTGCTCGACATTTCATGGGCGACAATCGTGAAGTTGGGGCTTACCGGTTTTTTGGTGTATGCGGTTTTTTCGCTACGGGACCTTTTGGTATTGGTACTTTTTGGCGTTATTCTTTCTATTCTGTTCGACCCCGTTATCGATTTTCTCCAGACAAAAAAAATTCCTCGCGTGGTTTCCACCATAGGGGTATACCTGCTGCTTTTTAGTTTTCTTTCGTATGTGATTTTTGCCACAACCCCGATTTTCGTAACCGAAATCCAGGAATTTTCTCACCGGCTTCCCCAATATTTCGAGGAACGGATTAACCCTTCCTTAGAGGGTCTTGGCGTAAGCACCTTCAAAGATTTTCAAAGTTTTGTTGATGTCTTAACCCAGAAAGCCACCGAAGACACTTCTACGATTTTTGAGGCGCTCGTGGGCATTTTTGGCGGCATTTTCTCTACGGTTTTTGTGATTTCGGTTTCCATTTTTCTTTCTATAGAAGACCGTCCCATCGAACGCACCATTACGTTGCTGTTCCCGAAAAAGTACGAGGCACTGGCTTTAAGTCTGTGGAAGCGCTCGCAGCGAAAGGTTTCGGGATGGTTTTTATCGCGCGTGTTGAGTTCTATTTTCGTTGCGGCCGCCACCTACTTTACGCTTTTGCTCTTTGGGGTGCACTCACCTCTTTCTTTAAGCTTGCTTGCAGGGGTGCTGAATTTTGTGCCGGTGGTGGGGCCGTTGTTAGCCGGCGTATTAATCGCTTTGCTTGTTGCTTTAGAATCTCCTTTGCAGGCGCTCTTTGTTATTCTTGCCTTTGTGCTCATCCAGCAGGTGGAAGAAAACGTGTTAATGCCGCTGCTGTCTAAGCGCCTTATCGGCGTGCCGCCGGCCCTTGTGTTGATTTCTTTGGCGATTGGGGCGCATTTCTGGGGCATTATGGGCGCTATTTTGGCAATTCCTTTAGCTGGTATTTTCTTTGAATTTCTGCGCGATTTTCTGAAAAAGCAGAAAGAAGAGAAAACGGTTGTTTTATAATGGGAACTTTGTATATTGTTGCCACGCCCATAGGCAATTTGGAAGATATTACGATTCGGGCATTGCGCGTGCTCAAAGAGGTGGATGGTATTCTGTGCGAGGATACGCGTGTCACAAAGAAACTGCTTGATCGTTTTGATATTCACACTGCAACGATAAGCTATCACCAGCACAGTAGGTTACAGAAGGTAGAAGAAATTCTCGGGTTGATCTCGCAAGGGAAAAGCATTGCCCTGGTTTCAGACGCTGGGACTCCCGGAATTTCAGACCCGGGAAACCAGCTGGTGCAGGAGGTTGCAGAACAATTGCCGGAGGTTTCGATTGTTCCGATTCCCGGAGTTTCTGCGGTGGGGGCATTGGCAAGCGTTTCAGGATTTCCTATGGACAGGTTTGTATTTTTGGGGTTTCCGCCGGTAAAAAAAGGCCGCAACAAGTTTTTTCAAGAAATTGTCCAAGCAGAGTACCCGGTTATTTTCTACGAGTCGCCATTTAGAATTAGAAAGGCTTTAACCGAACTCCAGAACATGCCTAATGGGAAAATCGTAGTAGGCCGCGAGCTTACCAAAAAATTCGAAACGATATACCGTGGAACTGCAGAGCAAGTACTTGCGCAGCTTGGCAAGGAACAGGAGAGAGGGGAGTTTGTCGTAGCCGTGTGGAAAAGCAAAACTTGACCAAAAGCGCCAATTCTTTTACTATCAATATATATCATGGCATACGAAGTTTCAGATATTATAGGTAGTGCGCAATCCTCTTCCAGATGGGGGAGGAGTTATCGTTGCTGCAGGGGGTTAGAAAAAGTGCCTCTGGGCCTGGCCGCCGAAACCAAAAAAGCGGAAACCGCATCTTCAAGAAGATGGTAGTTTTCGTTTTTTCATAAAGCAAAAACTTTGAGCCGTCTTCTTGGAGCTACCAGAAGGCGGTTTTGTTTTGTGTTGGAATGAGGAAGAAAGCTTGCCTTGCTTCCTCTCAAAGCACATAACACACACAAACATTGGCAATACTGCTCAAAATTTGGGAATTGTAGAGGTGAGAAATGGAATCTCTAAGCATTGGGGCGATGAATGTACTAAAGTATGAACCTTGGAACGATCGCGATAAGGGCTTTCTTTCTATCACTCATAACTCGGTCGAAGAATTGGCCAGCACTCTCTGTGATGTGGTCGACGAGTGCCAAGAAGGCTCACGGGTAACTGTTCGGGTGGTTGTTAGCGAGGATTACCCTGTGCGTGAGTATCCCAAAGGGATTTGTTGGCAAGGGGTAACGCTCGTACCGGAAGCCGTGGTTCCAATATGCAAGGATGGCGTGGGTGCCATAGTCTATTTCGGAGCCAACACCGACCAGAGGATAGATGGCTTCGTTAGAGACAGGGTTCAAGACCTTCTGCGCATCCCAGAGCAAGAGTGGTTTCTTATTCGCCAAGCCGAGAAGGCAGAGCGAAAGTCCAAGCCACTCCCAGACGGTTATACGGTTGGAATTCTTCCCAAAAAGGTTTTCCAGCAGGACTTACAGCGTTTGTTGGAGATCTACCAGGGAAGCTATTCCACCTATATTACTGAGCTTAACGCCCGGGCTGTGGGTGAAATGGTTCAGAACAATACCATAGCAGTCGTACGCAACAGCTGGGGAAGCATCGTGGCAGTTAGCCAGGCAGAGGTCGCACTTATCGAACTGGCCGAGCAAGATTGGCAGCTCATAGAGTTAACGGAGTATGCTGCCGATCCCAAAGCCGGAGGCAATGGCTTTTGCCGAATGTGCAATGAACTGCTTGTTCAGAAGCTCTCTGGCCCTCATTCTATTATTTACAGTGAAACGCGGGCGAACAGTGGAGCTGCTTTAGGATCAAACCCTGTTCCAATGCTTGTTGGCGGACGCCTTCCAGCACACTGTAAAATGGATTCAACAGTAAAAGATGTCCCCCAAGTGGGGCCCTATGCCAACTTGTGTGTGTGGTATCTCCCGCAAGGGAACAGTGAGAAGGGAGCGGAGTGAGCTAGCGCTCACTTTCGCTCCCGTTATCTTTTTTTGATACTTTTAAGATGCAGCAGGACAAACTTTTCTATAACGGATATTTTTGGCAAGGCGAAAACAAATGGGCTGGCGCTGTTTTGGTTGGAGAAAACGGCGCTATTCAAGAGGTTTTCCAAAACGCAGAGGAGGCCGAAGGCAAAATGGGTGGTGGCGTTGAAAAAGTTGATATGCAAGGGCAATGGGTTTTGCCGGTCTTTGAAGACGCTCACAACCACCCTACCCGATTTGCGCGCCTGTTTTTTGAAATAGATTTTCGGGGCCAGAATATTTCCTGGGAAGAGGCAAGGGAGCTCATACGCAAGCAGGTGGCCAGAACGCCCATTGGCAACTGGGTAGTGTGCCACGGCTGGAACGAAGAACGGTGGCAAAGCCTGCGCTCTGAAGATTTAGACGATTTGTCGCAAGAGCATGGGATTTTATTGATCGACGTGTCAGAACACGGCGGCCTCTTAAACAAGCAGGGAAGATTTTTGCTCGAACAGAAAGGGCTGCGTGTACCAGGCGAATTTGTGGAAGACGAGCTTTTCGAAGAAGTATGCCGGCATACGGCGCTTTCGAAAGACGCGTACAAAAAAGGCATTCAAAAATTTCACGAAAAACTTTTGGCTTTGGGAGTCGGCGCAGTGCATGATATGGATGTGTCTATGCCAGAAGAACTGCAAGCGTACGAAGAACTTTTGCAAGAGAAAAAGCTTGTATTGCCCAGCGCTTTGTATTTGAACCCGCGGCTTTTGGGGCATACCGAACAAATTTCACGGCTTCTAAACTACAACGATACGTTTAAAGTTTGCGGTGTAAAGATTTTTCTCGATGGGGCAATTGGTACGAGAACGGCCGCATTAAGCCGGCCGTATGAAGACGCGGCAACCAGCGGTATGCTGCGCATGAAAGAAAAAGAGGTTGCTGCCATAGCAAAAAAAGCAGCGGTCCTTGGCTTGCGCCATATCGCTATGCACTGTATTGGTGACAGAGCAATTGACGCGGCCGTTGCTATACAAACAAAGGTGCAAAAAAATTACCCGGATATGTTGTGGAGGTACGAACATTTTGAAATGCCGAGTAAGGGCGCAATTGCAACAATAGCCGAAAACAACGGAGTGGTTTCAGTTCAGCCAAATTTTTCATGGGACGTGGAAAATTATCAAGGCCGTCTTGGAAAGAGAACAGAAATGATAAATCCGCTGCAATGGATAGAGGAGTCGGGAGCGACAATGGTGTTTGGATCAGATGATATGCCTTCGGGGCCTTTAGAAGGCATTTCCTGGGCTATCCAGAAGGCACCTTTTTCCCACCAGAAGGTCTCGGCGGCCAGCGCTGTGCGGGCTTACACCGAAACGCCGGCCCGAATTGTGGGAGCAATACGTGGGAAGGTGGTGTCTGGCCACGAGGCAAATTTTGTTGTATTCAGGAAGAATCCGTTAGAGGCTAAAAATGAACTTGAAAACCTTGCTGTCGAGGGGGTTTGGTTAAAAGGGCTTATACAAGATAATCAAGAAGAATACTATGACTAACCAACAAGAAAGGCAGAAAATGCGGGAAGAAAGGACGTATTATCCGGCCAAAGAGTTGAGCGACCGGGCTCATATAAAAAACATGGAAGAGTACCGGCGAATGTACAAAGAGTCAGTGGAGGACCCCCAGGCTTTCTGGGGAAAGCAGGCGGAAAAACATCTTTCTTGGTTTAAAAAATGGGATTCTGTTTTAGAATATGATTTTGCAAAAATCGGAGAGGTCCAGGGCCCATACGTGCAGTTTTTTAGGGGAGCAAAGCTTAACGTGTCGTATAACTGTTTAGACCGGCATGTGAATTCCTGGCGCAAAAACAAAGCAGCAATTATTTGGCAGGGAGAAAAAGAAGAAGACAAACGTACGATTACGTATCAGCAGTTACAGAGAGCGGTATCTCGGTTCGCAAATGTACTAGTAAAACACGGTGTACAAAAAGGAGATACCGTTACCATTTTTATGCCCATGGTTCCGGAGG
The DNA here is from genome assembly GCA_035655395.1 of Minisyncoccota bacterium. Lineage (GTDB taxonomy): Bacteria > Patescibacteriota > Minisyncoccia > Minisyncoccales > UBA10102 > DASRUP01. The sequence goes on along the minus strand of DASRUP010000110.1, from coordinate 1,883 downwards.
CTGCGGTAGCCATGTTGGCATGCACGCGCATCGGCGCTATTCATTCGGTGGTGTTTTCTGCATTTTCTGCGGAAGCGCTCAAAAACCGAATTCTTGATTGCGATTCCAAATTTGTGCTCACCTGCGACATAGGCTTTCACGGAGGCAAAGTAATCGAGCTCAAAGAAAAAGTAGACGAGGCCTTGCAAAGCTGCCCCGACGTGAAAAAGGTGCTGGTGTATAAACGCGGCGAAAAAGATGCTGTCATGCAGAAAGGTCGCGACCTCTTGTGGCAAGAAGAAGTGAATGCAGAAGACATTCAGGATACTTTTACTCCTGCTGAAATGGACGCAGAAGACCCCTTGTTTATTCTGTATACGTCGGGCAGCACGGGCAAGCCAAAAGGAGTGCTGCATACCACAGGAGGATATTTGCTGTATGCCACCCTTACCTGCAAATATGTGTTTGATTTGAAAGACGAAGACGTGTACTGGTGTTCTGCGGACATTGGGTGGGTTACGGGGCATTCCTACGTGGTATATGGGCCGCTTGCAAACGGAGCTACGGTAGTTATGTTTGAGGGTACGCCCACATATCCTGAACCCGACCGCTTTTGGAAGATTATCGAAGAATACGGCGTAACCATATTTTATACGGCTCCCACCGCCATTCGCGCATTAATGCGTTTGGGCGAAGAGTGGCCAGGCAAACACGATTTATCGAGCCTTCGCATTTTGGGGAGCGTGGGAGAGCCCATTAACCCCGAAGCCTGGATGTGGTATTACCGTGTCATTGGCAAAGAATGCTGCCCCATTGTAGATACATGGTGGCAAACAGAAACCGGCGGCATTATGATAACTCCTCTTCCGGGAGCTACGCCTTTAAAACCGGGTTCCGCTTCGTTTCCTTTTTTTGGCATAGTGCCAGAGGTTCTCAAAGACGACGGCCTCGAAGCTCCGGTAAACGAGGGCGGACGATTGGTAATTACCAAACCCTGGCCCGGAATGATCCGTGGGGTATACGGCGACCCTAAAAATGAACTGGTCAAGAAAGTATACTTTTCTTTGTATCCTGGAAAATACTTTACGGGCGACGGAAGCCGGAAAGACGAAAGCGGATTTTACTGGTTGCTGGGCAGGGTAGACGACGTTATGAATATCTCGGGGCATCGTTTTTCCACTGCAGAAATCGAAAGCGCTTTGGTGGGCCACGAGAGCGTGGCGGAAGCAGCCGTAGTGGGCGTTCCGCATGATATCAAAGGCGAAGGAATGCATTGTTTTGTTACATTAAAACAAGGATACGAATCTTCTCCGCAACTCATTGAGGCCTTAATTATGCAGGTGAGAAAAGAAATAGGCCCTATTGCTACTCCAGACAGAATTCAGTTTGCAGAGCAGCTGCCCAAAACGCGCTCTGGCAAAATTATGCGCAGAATTTTGCGCAAAATAGCTATAGGCGACACGCAAGATATTGGCGACACCAGCACTCTGGCCGACCCTTCGGTGGTAGAGACTTTGGTTGCAAACAAAGTATAGTTTTCCCCATTGACAAGAAGCCCATATTTTCGTTAAATAGAAAGCGGACTACAATAAAAGAGGTGCTGGCATGTCTTTGCCAAAGGGGTGGCGTCGCATTGAGTCTAGGGAAGAGCTGGAAGAGGTGTTAGAGAGAAAAGTAACTATCAAATTTGTTACGCCTGGCCTGGGTAAGCAGAAACAGCAGTTTGAGGGGGCAGTAATCGGGCCCTCTCGAGATGCGGGGTGTTTCCGTTTTCAAATAACCAATGGACCCACCATTAAGGTGGAGCCTGGAGACCTCATTGTTCAAGAGAGCCAACCTTTGGAGGTGGTTCTCTAAGACTCGGGAAGCACATTTCCCGAGGTTTATTTTTCTGGAAAATAAAG
>DASRUP010000109.1:0-10895 GCA_035655395.1 Minisyncoccota bacterium | reverse complement strand
TTTTTCCGGGTAAGCTCGGCAAAGGAAATTTCAATTCCCGTGGAATTATTGCCAGAAGAATTATAGTTCGCCGCCAACCCGTTTGTCACGGCCGTGGCTGCATGCGTCCACACAATAGGAATGTCTGCAGTTGCGTTGAGCGCGGCAAGCCCCCCTACTGCGGTGGTGGCAAAGATAAGGTCAACGTTTTGGCTTGCTATGTCTCTTGCATTTTGCGAAAGCAGAGCATTGTCGAGCGTGGGCGCCGTTTCAACATATTCTACATGTACACCCTCAACATACCCGAGTTCTTCCATGCCTTGTTTAAATCCTTGCGTAAGAATATTGGATACCGGCGCGTATTGCACTACTCCTATACGCAGCATTTCTTGAGAACCGGGAGACGGAGAGTCGCTTCGCATAAAAATCGCGCCAATCCCAACTGTTGCTGCAACAACGAGCAGAAGACCCGCAATGAGAATTATGATAATGGCGCTGCGAAGTAGTGTTGAATGTTGTGGCATGGTTTTTGAGGTTACTGCTTGTATCCATTAAGCATACCATGTTCACCCATATGGCCAAGCTTTTTCTCCACAGAAAAGAAAACCGGCCCTCTGGTTTCAGAAAGCCGTGCTTATTGCGGCAGTGGCATATATACGACCCTATGCTCAACGATTAGCTGTGCGTCGTTGAAGATGTGGAAGTGCGACTGAAGTTCGGCAAGATGGATGTCTTCGTCTCCCTTACCCGTTTGCCGAGTGAGGGTGGAAACTACGTTGCCCTCGGCAACTTGAAGGAGAATTTCTGTGTGGAGCGCATGAAACGCCCCGTCATATTTTTTGTGCAGACTGCGCACCACTTTCTTAATGCCCTCGGGTCCCCTCGGCCAAGTAGGATGCCTGTTGTTAAAAAACTCGGGAGCAATGATTTCGTCTGCCACCCACAACTCTCCCCCATCGAAAAGCCTAGGGTAGTAGATATCCCTGATGATTTCTTTGGGCGTTGCCATGCGATACCTCCTTGCGTACTGTTCTTTCTATAACCTAATTCGAGTTAATTGTCAATTTGTGGTGTTGGCGATCTCGAGAATATCGGGAGGAATAGGAATGCCAATGATAACATTTGTATAAAAGAAAAAGCCCCCGCAATTGCGCTCGCGCGGAAGCTAGGTATAAAAGATGGTAGCCTAGATGGTTCTAGGTTTCCGAGGAGGGCATGAGGAAGAACTCGACGCGGTTGCCGTCCGGGTCTTGGAAATATGCCGAATCTGACCCACTGTCGAATTCGGTTTCATCGTGCCGGGTTCGCTCGGTAAGGGGTACACCGTTCGCTGCAAGGTGGGCCAAGGCATCCTCGAAGTCCTGGCGGCTACCCATCTGGAAGGCGATTTGCTGAATGGCTTTTTTGGTCAACGGAACAGCCGAGGAAACATCAACATCTTCTGGCGCTTGTCTGATGACGAGAGCATGGTGGACTCCGTTAGTACGGGTTCCTCCTTTCGTCCCGAAGAAGATCATCTGGACATCTTGGTCGCTGGATCCTTTGGGAACTCTATTGTGTTCCTCCAGGCCAACTACTTCTTCGTAGAACTTCTTGGATCGATGCAGATCATCCACGAGAATGCCAACGTGCCCGATTCCTCTAACCCGAACCTCTGTGTCTGTGGTAGTCATGAAACCACTCCTCTTTATAAATTTCCTCTACGCATAATGAAGAGGCCTACTCTTTGTATAAGGCAAAAACGGGGCTTTGTCAACCAGTTTAGGGGAAAAGTTTCTTGACAGGGCCGTACATACAAAGCACTATAGAGTAATGGATAATCCTCAAGATACAGAGGAAACTCTGGCGCAAGAACAAGGCCAAAAACCTGATCCCCTCAAAGATCCTCTGCGCTCGAAATCGCTTTTGTTTGGTGCAGCAGCAATTGCCTTGGTTTTTGCAGTAGCCCTTGTGTTGTTCCAGTTGCAAGGAACTGCGCCCAAAGAGAGCGCGCAAGAACCCATAACAATTGGCGTGCTGCGCTATTTGCCCGTGCACGACGCGATCGTGGATGGCTTAAAACAAGGCTTGGCCGAAGCGGGCTATGAAGAAGGGCAAGATGTGGTATATACAGTAAGCGAGGTAGGCTTTACCGAAGAAAAAACCCGTGCGCTGGCAAAAGAACTGATAGCCCAGGATGTCGACTTGATTTTTGCCTTAGCAAGCGTGTCCGCCAAGGTGGCGGTTGAGGAGACTGCCGTGGCAAACCGTACCGATATTCCTATTGTTATGTCGCACGCGCTCAATACGATAAACCTCGGCATTATTGATTCGTATCAATCATCTGGGAATAACCTCACGGGTATTGAGGTGAACTTCCAGGAGCTTACCGGAAAAAAACTGGAGTTTTTGAAACGACTTGCTCCGCAGGCGAAAAAGATTGGTGTTTTTGATGTCATCCACGAGCCAGGCACTGCCCTCAACCTTATTAAAGCCCAATTGGCGATAGAAGCGCCGCGGCTTGGTTTGGAGATTGTGTGGTATCCTATCGAAACTGAAGAAGCCGGACCACAACTTACGCAAGAGCTGCAGCAGGCGTTAGCTGCCATAGCACCCGGCGACATTGATGCCTATCTGCACAATGGCGCGACACTGCTTGGACATGAAGATGACAAGCAGCTCATTATCGACAGGATAAATGAACTCAAGATACCCTCGGTTTGGGTAACTCCGGTTGAAGTTCGAAGCGGAGGTTTGATGACATACCAATATGATCTCTTGGAAATGGGGCGCCAAAGCGCAGTACAGGTAGAGAAGGTGTTAAGTGGCATACAACCAGCCGGTATCCCTATCGAGTTTGCGCAAACGCAGAAGCTTTTTATGAATTTTAGCACGGTAGAAGAACTGGGCATTACCGTGCCAGAAGATGTTCTCGAACTCGTGGATGTTTCCGTGGAATAAATTGAGAGGGCTGTAATGGCCCTCTTTTATTTATCTTATTCCGGGAGGTCAGAGACGAGGTGAAAGTGCAGGTATTGCACGGTTTGAAAGCCAGGGCCGTTGGCAACGATTTTGTAATCCTCGAGGCCCTGTTCTTCGATGAGCTCCCGCATTACGACAAAGGCGTCGGCAAGATAGGGCGCGTCTTCCTGGGTAACGTCGTGCGGGTTCTTGATATCCTGTTTGGGAATTATTACGTAATGAACGTCGGCTCTGGGGGCGGGATGGCGAATGGCCAGCGTTTTGTCGGTCTCTTTTACAATAAAAGGAAGCGCGCTGCCTATTTTTTGAATGCCCACAGAGGCCAATAGCCCCAGGGTTTCTTGGGAACTTAGACAATCCTGTCTACATTCTTGCAGGCGCAAAACCGAGCGCGACTGGGTGCCAGAAAACAGGTATGCTCCAATACCAATTCCCACTAAGAGAAAGAGTATTGATAGAAAAATTGCGCGTATCATGAAATCAATTATAGCAAAAAGCGTCATTGACAAAAAGGCCTAAAATTGCCACTATGGAACATTCACATCGATGACAAAAAAACCCCGCAAAGCCAGGAAAAACGTTATCCTGATAATCGGGCTGCCCAACGATCTTCATGTCGTAAAGCGGATTCTCGCTTTTGGGAAGCATCGCAAACAAAAATACCGCTTCGCGGTGATGATGCCGCAGAACAAAACCCTTCTCGACGAAGAAAAGGAAGTTTTGCATTTATTTGATATCGTGCTTACCTGCAATTTTGATTCGCCAGAGTCTATTATGGAGTGCTTGGCGCCCTATCAGGATGGGTTTGTTGCTGTTACCGCCCGAGGCGAGCAAAATATTCCGCATTTGAAAAAAGTTATCCCCTATCTTCCCTATTTGCGCACGCCCACGCAGGATTCTTTAGAATGGGCCACGAGCAAAATAGAGATGCGCCGAAGATTCACGGCGTACGACAAAAAGATTACACCATCCTACATGGTGGTATCCGATACAAGCAAAAAGACAATAAAAGCGATTGTCGAGAAAATCGGAACACCCCTTGTTATTAAACCTTCCGGCCTTGCCGTAAGTTTGCTGGTGACAATTGCTTTCCATCAGGAAGAACTGGAAAAATCGCTTCGTAAAGTATTCCGGCATTTGCGGGTGCAATATAAAAAGAACGGGGGCCGCGGTGAACCCCAGGTGTTAGTGGAACAGTTTATGGAAGGCGACATGTACTCCATTGATATTTACGTGGATTCTCGAGGCAAAATGTATTTCTGTCCGTTAGTGCATATTAAAACCGGCCGCACCATTGGGTTCGACGACTTTTTCGGCTACCAGCAAATGACCCCTACCCTTCTTGCAAAAGAAAGTATTGCAGAAGCGCAGGAAGCAAGCAAAAAGGCTATTCATGCGCTGGGCTTGCGCTCGACCACGGTGCACCTGGAGCTTATGAAAACCGAGCAGGGCTGGAAAATTATTGAGCTGGGCCCCCGAATTGGCGGGTTTCGAGACATGCTCTACGAGTTAGCCTACGGCATAAAGCACACCGAAAACGACATTGCCGTGCGTATTCCAGAGCGCCCCAAGCTCCCCCGCAAGCTCAAAGGATACGCAGCGGCATTAAAAATATTTGCCAGGCAAGAAGGAGTAATTACCAATTTCCTGGGGGTAAAAAAGGTGCAGGCGTTAGAATCCCTGCACTCCATGGAAACGAACAAGAAAATCGGCGACCGCGCCGTGTTTGCAAAAAACGGGGGTAAAAGCGTGTTCGATATTTTGCTGTTTAACAAAGATCGTTCCAGGCTGTTGGCGGATATCCGCCGCATAGAGCAGGCTCTCAAAATCGAAACCAAAGCCAGCTCCCGTTCATGAACACGGAAACTGCGGCAAAACCACGCAAAAAAATCGTTCTTATTATTGGTTTGCCAGACTACGAAAGCGCTTTTCAGCTTACGGAAGGCTGGAAAAAACGGGGCAAGAAATACCGTTATGCGTTTCTCTATCATCAGGAGCCTTCTGATCAAGAAAAGGAAGCTGCTGCCCTTTTTGACATTGCCATTACATGCGACATCAACTCTGACGAGTCTGTTGAACAGGCGCTGTGGCCTTATAAAGAAGAACTGGCTGCAATAACCGTGCCGCGCTTTGAACGGTTTATTCCGTGGTTCCAGCGGCTCATACCCTTTGTGCCTCATTTGCGAACACCCACCGTGGAATCTTTGAGCTGGGCAACAAGCAAAATAGAAATGCGCAAGCATTTTGCCGCGTACAATCCGCGCATTACTCCAAAGTTTTTTGTTGCCAAAGACGCCACCAAGTCTACGCTTCGGGCCATTGAGCAGCAAGTGGGGTTCCCTGTTATTATCAAGCCCTCCGGGTTGGCGGCTTCAGTGCTTGTGAGTATTGCGTTTCACACAGAAGAGTTGGAGCAGTCGCTCAAACGTATTTTTCGAAAAATCCGCGCTCAATACCGCAGGTCTGGCGGCCGCGGCGAACCCCAGGTGTTAGTGGAGCAGTTTATGGAAGGCGACATGTACTCCATAGACGTGTATGTAAACACAAGTGGCAAAATATATTTTTGCCCTTTAGTGCATGTTACCACAGGAAGACAAATTGGGTTTGACGACTTTTTCGGCTACCAGAGAATAACTCCTACCGACCTCGTAAAAGAAAACGTGTACAAGGCGAGAGACGTAAGCGCAGACGCTATTCGGGCCCTCACCCTTTTTAATACAAGCGTGCATCTGGAATTAATGAAAACAGAAAAGGGTTGGAAAATTATTGAGCTGGGCCCTCGCGTGGGCGGATTTCGCGACTTTATGTATCGCCTTTCTTACGGCATGCACCACTACGCAAACGACATTGCAGTGCGGGCTGGCGAGCGCCCCAAGCTTTCCCGAAAAACATACGGGCACACGGCAGTGTTTGAATTTTTCGCCAAACAAGAAGGCATTATTACCAACTTAACTGGCGTAAAAAAAGTGCAGGAGCTGGGTTCTTTTCATTCCATGGATGTAAACAGTAAAATCGGCGATCGGGCCGTGTTCGCCAAAAACGGCGGCAAAAGCATTTTTAATATTTTCTTGTTTAGCAAAGACCGGTCGGAGCTTTTGGCCGATATCCGCCGCATGGAGCAGCTTATTGCCATTGAAACCGAGTCCAAGCCCTCCAAGAAATAAAACAAAGCCGACGTAACGTCGGCTTTGTTCTTTAATCAGCCTGTTCCTAGAAAAAGGTTTGGCCCTTTTGCGGCCCTGGGATAACCTTGTTCTTCCCGCTCGTAACGCCGTCGTACGGGGTATCGAACCCGTTTACTTTGTTGTTTGTGAAGCTGCTTAGGGAAGCTGCACTTCCATAGTTTCCAATGCCAATGTCGTAAGCAAACTGGTTGCAATCTTCAACTGTGTTGTCCGTGAGCTTGTTGTTGTCCACTACAAGGTCGTCTCCAAAGCCGTAAATTCCCACGTCAGAGTTTCCGCCGATAATGTTCTGCTTTACAACCGCACCGTTTGACGTTTGGAATAGTAAGATAGCGGTAGCCACAAATTCAGAAGATCCGCACCACTGGTTTCCATCGAGCCTGTTTTGCACAACCTGGCCTATTGCGCCAAACCCAAGCTGTATCGAGTTTGCCGCCAAATCGTTGGGTTGAGTGGCGCTAGAACCCACATAGTTGTGGTGAATATCCACGCTTACGTCACCGTTTGCAACAATGCCGGTTTTCTGCCAGCTGGTTAAACCGTTGTGGGCGATTTCAACAGTTTGTGTGTCGGGGTGGGTGCCGTCGAAGGGTTCATTTCGCACCTCAATGGCATTCCCTTCCTGGCAGCCGCTTGCTCCCTGGTTCAGGTTGTACACCGTGTTGTGCACAATGGAACCCGATGCTCCTTGGAACATAATGCCCCGGAGTCGGTCTCCCCCCGCATCGCATGCATTCGAGAGATTGCTGGTAGTAACGACTAGGTTTTTCACATGCGCGTTTGCCCCTGCGTTCTGCACCACAGCTCCTTTGAAATGGTCTCCCGTTGGATCAACCGCGGTAATGGTATGGTGCCTCCCATCTAAAGTAAAACCATCTGGAATAAAGATGGTAGCGTCGGTTGCGCAATCTGCGTTAAGCATTCTGGTGTTGCCCTGGTCGGTGAACATACAGTCGGTGGCTGCAGAAGCCATAAAGGCAAATGCGCCAGCCAAACCAACAATACCAATACCAGAAAGAACAATAAGGCCTTGGTGGTTTTTAACGTGTTTCTTTATTTTCTTCATTAGATTAGGTAGTATATGGGTTACTTTTCTTTAGAAACTTTGCTGTTTGTCGACCTCCTCTTTATTTTACAGCATAGTGCCGTCTAGTCCAAAATACAATGTGGATAAGTCAACGAAATTCTTAGCTAGGGGGTTATTTGCCTGACCGGGGATTTTTTGGGTTGCATGCGGTACACGGTTGCCTGGCCGCGGCCAATAAAAAGGGGAAATTCCCGAGATCGATGGATTTGGGTAAGGAATGCGCCGTATCGTTCAGCGTTGTCTGGCTGAATTTGCCCGTCTTCTGATTTTGTAAAAACAATACTATAATGCGCGCCCTTTGGAGTTACAAGGGGGTCATTCGGGAATACGACTATGTTTTTTGTCTCGGCAATTCTTAGGGTGTTGCACTGTGTATACCACGAAATTTGCGGAAGGTAGTCTATCGACCACACAACGCACTTTTCTTCTTTCGGTTTGTTCTGGAGAATGGCTCTGTATGTCTCCCTGTATTCGTTGCGCGATATGTCGGTCTCTTTTTCTTTTACGATGGTGGCTGCCTCTTGATAGTTGAACACGCCAAACAAAAGTGTGGCTAATGCGAAAAGCCCGATGCCAACCACCTGCAGCCGCACCTTTTTCAAAAGGAAGTATACCCCCGCAATACCTACCCCGGAAAGCAGCGCCACAGGAAAGAAAACATATCGTGCTTCGGCATGTACCAATAAGCCGGTAAAAAAGAAGCTTAACATCCCAATGCTGCCGAGCCATAGCAAGCCTTCGTAGTTCTGGCGCAAATTTCTTCGAAAGATAATAGCAAGAGTAACAGCGATACCAAGAATAGTGCTGGCGCCCACCAAAGGGCCAGCAAGCGCGCTGGGCAGCCATTGGATATAGTTTAGTAAACCTTCGCCTAAGTATTCGCGGCCGCCAGCCGTGCTACCCGAACGTAAAATTCCCAGCGCACTCCCTTCGACAATGAAAGAATGGATACCGTGCGGCAGCATAAATGCAGCAAAAACAGCAAACGTCTTGGCAAGAACAGAAAAGTTTGTACCCTCTTTTCCTGCGAATTTCCGCCATAAGAGAAGAAGCGATACTATCCCAATAAAGCCCAGGGAAAGCACAACACCGTAGCGAAGGTAAAAAGCAAGAGCGGCTAAGGGCGCTGCAAGGAGAATAGATTTGTTTTCTCCCTCTGTTTTATAGTATTTCCAAATGAGCCAGAGAATTCCAAACAGCAATCCAGACGACGGGATATCATTGAGAAATTGAGGCGCCTGCTGCAAAAACAAAGAAGAGGTGCCAACCGAATAAACAATGCTTAAGGCAACCCAGGAGTTTGTTATGCTGCGAAAAAGCAAAAAGAGAAATACCAGCGTTACGGCGCCAAAAAGAGCGCCAAAGAGGCGGAGTATTTCTTCCGTGTCGCCAAAGTGAAGAAATATCCACCCAAACGCGGGCATGGCAATAGGTCTGTATGGCCGAAACTCATCGGCAGGGGTGCCTTCTGCCCACGATCGAGCTTTGGTGAGATACACTGCTTCGTCCCAGCCGAGCGTATGCGACCCAACAAGCGACCACAATGCCGCAAAAGAACTGCAGAAAATAAAAACTAAGACCAGAGCAAAGAGTATCTTTTTTGGGTAAGGAATGCCAAACATGTATTAAAGCGCAAAGTTTTGAGTAAACATTTTGCCGTACACTCCCCCGTCGATAACGCCAATGCCCACGCGCTGGAATTTGGGATCCAAAATATTCCTCCGATGCCCGGGTGAATTCATGAGGCCTCGATGCGCTAGCGCCGTGGTGGGGGCTAAGGCAATGTTTTCTCCTGCCGCAGAAAACTCGATGTCCTCGTCCCGCATGCGATCGAACGGATCTTTGCCCTCGAGATTTATGTGCGAAAAATATCCTTTCTCCCACATGTCTTTTGAATGTGCTCTGGCAACCTGCACAATTTCCTCGTCTGTTACAAGGGCGCTAACTCCCGCCCGTGCGCGTTCTTCATTCACTAAGCGGAGCATTTGTTCTTCCGCGCCTTCGTCTACGTGCAAAGCCGCAGGTTTGTAAGGTATTTCTACGCGTTCTGCGGTTTCGGGCTGAACGGTAAGAAATGTAATAGTGTCCTGCAAAGCTTCGCCGAATACCTGGTTGGCGTACCCTTCCAGGCGCGACATGGTTTCCAAAGCAAATGCGCCGCTTCGAGACTCGGTAATATCCTGCGCAGCCTTGGGCGCAAAAGGCAAGAGCACAATAAATATAAGTATTACTCCGGCCAGCACGGCAGCGTCCACAACAGCCGGCGCCAAAGCCAGAACTTTGCTCCACCATGCATAACGCATTTTCTCTGGTATGAAAGAAAACACCAGCCCGAATATAAGGTTTAAAAGAAATTGGGTGAAGAAAAACAAAGAAAGAAACCCAATAGCCCTGGCAAAAGACGAGGGCATGGCAAATTGCTCCACAAAAAGGTCTTGCGCATAACTATACCCCCAAAAAGCAATTGCCAAAGCTCCAAAAAAGGCTACAAGCCTCCCTAATACGCTAAAAACCCCCGCCTGCACCGCAGAGAGTATATAGAGTATGCCAAGGCCAATAACGAGAAGGTCAACGTAGTTTATGACGTTTTCAAACATAAGCTCTTCTTTCAGTATAACGATTCTCCCGGCAAACTGTTAGCAAAACAACTCCCCCCGCGGCGTCGGTTAGTCGATAATGCCGTTGGCTCTTGCGCCGCGCATAAAGTTGTCGTACAGAGGTTTGTTGCGTTGTTCGAGCGCGGCCCGAGCCTCTTGCGACCGAAAAATCCTTCGCAGTTCTTCTGGGGTTTCGCTTAACGCATATAACAGCCGATCGCGCAAAATTTGGTTTGTGGCCTGTTCGTACAAACGTGGAGCAGCTTCTTTTGCAACGCTTGCCCATTCTCTTGCTGTTTCGATTTCTTCTTGCCAATGCTCTCTCGACATGCCAAACGGAGAAGAATGAACCTCTTCGTTGAATACCACGTTATCCGGAAGTTCGTACCATTTAATAAGTTCGTCGGGCTTTGCTTCAACCGCAGTCTCGGGGTATCCCAGCGCTCTACCATACGCAACCATGCGTTCGTCATAGTCTTCGATTTGGTCAGCATCAGTAAATTTTTGCAGCTCTTCCTCGCTTCGCCCAACACTAAAGCCTACCAGCTCAACAGGATTGCCGTCGCGCCCTTCTACTGTTTTTCGTTCTGTGTGGAAGGACAATCCTCGAGCTTCCAATAAAGCAGTAAGTTGGTTTACTTTTCTTTGGAACTCTTCTTCGCTTTCTTCCGGGATTTTCCAAAAGTCTATATGCGACGCAGGTTTCTCCCCCTCGCTTACTAACACAAGATCGAGCGAATCTCGAAAAACGATAAAAAGGTTTGGGTCTGCCTCCAGGCGGTCGGCAAATTCCCGTTGCTCTTGGCTCCGTTCGGCTTCTGCCTCGGGAAAAAACGATGGCCCATGTTCAGGATTTCCCATTCTTTCTATATACCAAAAAACTCTCGCGGTTACCACAAGAGATTTTTGCCGAAAACCGTCCGGAAGGAGTTTTGCTTATGCGTTGTTCTTACGGGAGAAAACCCAGTCCATAAAGCGTTTGCGATGTTTGTCTATGGACCAGGCGTCCCCACTTTTAAAAAGCGAAGGGTAGGCGTCTTGAAATTCTTTGAGCATTTCCGCGGAAGCCCGGGGAAAGCTTGCGGG
>DASRUP010000108.1:0-2097 GCA_035655395.1 Minisyncoccota bacterium | reverse complement strand
GAATCGCTTATGAAAGAAACCATTCTCATGCTCGACGAAGAGCCGACAAGCACCCCTGACGAGGGAACCACGGAAGGAGGAGAAGGAATGCCCGTGGGAGAACCCCAGAATCTTCTTGACGAAGAGGGCGGGAAAGACACCGAAGAAGGTGCATAAATAATCCCATAAAAACACCCTTCAGCTAATGCTGCAGGGTGTTTTTTTATGTATCTACAAATCTGCGCTTTCCCACCTGGAGCCGCATGCCGCGGCGTATTGGCTCTGCAGGGTTCTGGCGCACCTCCCCATTAACCCGAACCCCTCTTTGCTCTATCAAACGCCTCGCTTTGGCCTTGGAACTTGCCAAATCAGCCAGAACCAAAAATTCAACAAGGGGCATTTCTTCTTGAATACTTACTTTGTGCACAGAGGAAGGTGCTTGTTTTTCCCGGAACACCCTTTCAAACTCTTCTTCTGCTTCCTGGGCCTGCTCTTGGCCGTGATAGATACGCACCAACTCCTTTGCCACCCTGGCCTTTGCGTCTCGAGGAGACAGTTTGTTCAGTTCCCCAAAAGGAATATCGCAGCAGAGCTCTGCATAATGCGAGGTAAGCTCGTCTTTCATGCCCATGAGCTTTCCGTACATTTCCTGGGGAGAGTCCAAGATGTTAACGGTATTGCCCGAGGTTTTACTCATGGGCTTGCCGTCGACCCCCAAAAGCATGGGGGTTGTTAACACGTATTTTTCTTTGTTGCGCATTTTCTTTTGCAGTTCGCGCCCCACGAGCATGTTAAAAAGTTGATCGGTTCCGCCAATTTCAAGGTCCACATCCATTGCGACTGAATCATACCCCTGCAATAGCGGATATAAAAGCTCGTGCGTCCACACCGTGTCGCCCCGGCGGAGCCTGGCCTGAAACATGTCGCGCTGGAACAGCTGCGACGCGCTTATGCGAGAAGCAATGTCCAGAATCTCGGGAAGCCGGAGTTTTGCCAGCCAATCCCCGTTTTCCTTTATCGTAACCTTTGAAAAGTCCACAACCCGGGAAACTTGCTTCTTCCACGTTTTGATGTTTTCAGCAATCTCTTTTTTTGTAATGCGGGCTCTTGCGGCGTCCCTTTGGGAAGGGTCTCCCGCCAGCACTGTCCCTGTACCCACTACCAAAATTGCCTCGTGCCCAAGTTCGGCAAACTGCTGAAGCTTTCGGAGGACAATGGTATGCCCCAAATGAAGGTTCCTCCCCGTGGGATCCACACCCAGGTACAAACGGATTTTCCTCTTTTTCATCAACTCCTCCAACTCTTTGCGCCCGGGAAGAATCTGTTCCACCTGGCGCCCCAGCAGGTTTTCTATTGTCACGGTGGGCTTTTGCATTCCGTTATTCTATCACCCTTTCTTGAAACAGCAAACTTGAAAACCCGGCAAAAATGTGGTATGCTTATGACCAGCAACTCCCCGAATCTGCCTTATGGCAAAGTCGCAGCATTACAAAAAAGTATACCAAAAACAGGGCCCAACGCGGACATGGACCGCACGCCTCCTCCAGGTGGCGTTTTTTGGCATTCTTCTCATGCCCGTAGCCGCTTTTGCAACTTTTGCTTACTACGCCAAAGACCTTCCTCGCCCAGAAAAGTTCAGTGAGGTTACGCTCGCCCAACCTACCAAGATTTACGACCGCACCGGAGAAGTGTTGCTGTACGAAGTCTTTGGTGAAGAAAAACGAGAGGTTGTCCCACTCACAGAAATCCCTCTCTACTTTCAACAAGCCGTAGTTGCTACCGAAGACGCGGAGTTCTACGAGCACTCTGGCGTTAGCGTGAAAGGAACGGGAAGGGCGGTTCTTATCAACCTGGGGCTCCGCGACTCGGTCTTTAGCCGGCCGGGAGGTTCCACCATTACTCAACAGCTTGCGCGCAATTCTTTCCTTTCTTCAGAAAAAACTATTCCAAGGAAAATCAGGGAGTTTATTCTTACCTTAGAACTCGAACGCCAGTACTCCAAAAACGAAATCCTTGGCTTTTACCTTAATCAGATTCCGTTTGGTTCCAACGCCTACGGCATAGGGGCCGCCGCCGAACTGTACTTCGCCAAAAAACCCGCGGATCTCACGTTGCCAG
>DASRUP010000107.1:0-12845 GCA_035655395.1 Minisyncoccota bacterium | reverse complement strand
GGTTCTGGCATTGAAGAATTGAAAAGGGAAATCGAAAAAATTATCCGGAAAGACAAACAAAGCAGATACCGGACACCCAAAGAAACCGGAAAGCGCGAGATGAAGGTGGAGATTAGGGAAATCAAGAATCCCTGGGATTCGGCCTCTTTAACCGCCCAGTGGGTTGCCCAGCAGTTAGAGAAGCGAATGCCCTATCGGAGAGTGCTTAAGCAGGCGCTTTCTAAAGTAATGGCAAACCGCGCAATTGAAGGCGCAAAGGTGGAGATATCGGGCCGCCTGGGCGGAGCAGATATTGCAAGAAGGGAGAAGCTCAAAATGGGAAGGCTGCCCCTGCAAACCATGCGCGCGCAAATTGATTATGCGCTCACGGAAGCTCGAACCACCTATGGAAGCATTGGGGTAAAGGTGTGGATTAACAAGGGGGAGAAGTTCGACTAATATGTTGACACCAAAGAAAGTAAAACATAGAAAATGGATGAAAGGGCGTTCCCGAAATGTGGGTGTTGAAACCCGGGGAACGGAAATTTCCTTTGGAAGCTATGGGTTGAAATCCGAAGAAAGCAAATGGGTAACAGCCCGCCAGCTGGAGGCGGGACGGCGCGCCATAATCCGTTATTTGAGAAAGGGCGGAAAAATGTGGATTCGCGTATTTCCCGATAAACCCATAACCAGGAAAGGAGCCGAGGTGCCCATGGGCGGCGGGAAAGGAGCCGTTGACCATTACGCCGTAAGTATTAAGCCGGGGCGAGTGATTTTTGAAATAGACGGCCTGAAAGATGAAGTGGCAAAAGAGGCGCTGCGAAAAGCTGCCGCGAAGCTGCCCGTGAGGACAAAAGTTATTAAAGCCTAAGCATGGACGCAAAAGATTTTCAAAAGAAAACCGAGGCGGATTTGCAAAAAATATTGGAAGAGAAAAGGGCAAAACTTCGCCAGCTGCGTTTTGATCTTCCCGGCGGGAAAGTAAAAAATGTGCGGGAAATTCGCAGCACCAGAAAAGACATCGCCCGAATATTAACATTGGCAAAGCAAAAACAGCAATAGTATGACAAAAAAACGCTTAACAGGCATTGTGGTATCAGACAAGATGGCAAAAACCGTAGTGGTGCGGGTGGAACGGTTGAAAGAGCATCCGAAATATCTTCGGCGTATTCGCGTGCACAAGAAATATAAAGCGCACGATGAAAACGGCGAGTACCATGTAGGCGACAAAGTGACGATCGAGGAATCCCGACCCTTGAGCAAAGACAAGCATTGGATTGTAAAAGGCAAAGGCTAAATATGATTCAACCCAAAACCAAATTAAAAGTTGCCGACAATACCGGAGCCAAGATAATCCAGTGTTTTCACGTGCTTGGCGGAACGCGCCGGAGGTATGCCCAGATTGGCGATATTATTGTTGCCGCAGTAAAAGATGCCGAACCCCGAAGAGCGGTAAAGAAACACGAGGTGGTCAGGGCAGTGGTTGTTCGCCAGAAAAAAGCGTTTAGGCGCGAGGACGGTTCCTATATTCGATTTGGAGAAAACGCGGCGGTCTTGCTGGAAAAAGAAAAAGAACCCAAGGGCGGGCGCATTTTCGGGCCCATACCCAGGGAAATCCGCGAAAAGGGATTTACCAGAATTGCCGCGTTAGCCCCCGAAGTTTTATAACACTATGCGAATCAAGAAAGGCGACAACATATTAGTGATTGCAGGGAAAGACCGCGGACGGAAAGGAAAAGTGGTAAGAGCGCTTCCCCAAGAAGCCAAGATTGTGGTTGAAGGAATCAACATGCGCACCAAACACGTGCGCGCCAAGCGAGCCGGGCAAAAAGGCCAAATGGTGCAAATGCCGAGTCCTTTTGATGTATCG
The DNA here is from genome assembly GCA_035655395.1 of Minisyncoccota bacterium. Lineage (GTDB taxonomy): Bacteria > Patescibacteriota > Minisyncoccia > Minisyncoccales > UBA10102 > DASRUP01. The sequence goes on along the minus strand of DASRUP010000107.1, from coordinate 10,996 downwards.
AATGTAAAGATTGTTTGCGAAAAATGCCAAAAAGCAACACGCGTGGGATATAAGGTTGAGGGGAATACAAAGACCCGTATATGCAAAAAATGTGGAGCCCCAATATAATATGGCAGACATGAAGACAGTATACGAAAAAAAGGCGGTGCCTCATATGAAAGAAAAGTTCGGGTATAAAAGCCGTATGGCATTGCCCCGAATAGAAAAGGTGGTAATCAACACCGGGTTTGGCCGTTTAATCGGGACAAAAACCGGAGACGACCACCGAAAGACCGTAGAGGCAATCAGCGGAGACTTGAGTCAGATCGCGGGACAGCATGCAACAGTAACCCGTGCAAAACATTCCATCGCGGGATTCAAGCTTCGGGAAGGCTCGCCGGTGGGGGCAAAAGTAACCCTGCGGGGCAAGCGCATGTATGATTTTCTGGATCGTTTGGTGCATGTGGTGTTGCCGCGTTCCCGGGATTTCCGAGGCATCGACCTCACGACGGTGGATCAAAAGGGAAATCTTTCGCTGGGCATTAAAGAACATATCTTTTTCCCTGAAATTTCCCCCGAAAAAGTACGCGATATTTTCGGTTTGCAGATTACCGTAGCGACAAGCGCAAGAAATAAAAAAGAAGGAGTCGAGTTATTTCGCGTATTAGGATTTCCATTGAAAGAGCAATAATTGTATATGGCAAGCAAAGCCCAAATTTCCAAAGCCAAAAAGAAGCCGAAGTTTTCTACGCGCCAAACCAATCGCTGCTTTCGGTGCGGACGGAAGCGCGGGTACATGCGAGATTTCGATTTGTGCCGCATTTGTTTCCGAGAACTGGCAAACCGAGGCATGATCCCCGGGATTAAAAAGAGTAGTTGGTAACGCATACTATGGTAGATCCAATAGCAGACATGCTTAATAGAATTCGAAACGCCCAAGCCGTTAAAAAAGAGAACGTGGAAGTTCCTTATTCTACAATAAAATACGGTATCGCCAGGATTTTGGAAAGCAACGGCTTTATAAAGGGCATAGAGTTGAAAGGCAAAAGAACAAAAAAGATTATGGAGTTGGGCTTGCAATATAAAGACGCAGCGGGCCAGATGGGAGGAGCGAAACGCGTTTCTCGCCCCGGCCAACGCCAGTATGTATCGGCCTTAGAGATTCCGAGAGTAAAAGGTGGGCATGGAATCGCCATTTTATCCACCTCGAAAGGTTTAATGAGCAATAGGGAAGCCAAAAAAGCGCATATTGGTGGAGAAATTCTTTGCGAAATTTGGTAACAAACTTATGTCACGTATAGGAAAGAAACCCATAGAAATACCGCAAGGCGTCGAAATCCAGGTGCAGGGCCAGAAAGTAAACGTAAAAGGCCCCAAGGGAGAACTCTCCCGTGAGTTTCGGCCGGAACTGAAAATTGAAAAACAGGAACATGAGGTTATTATAACTCCGGTCAACAGCGAACGCGAAACAAGAGCGCTTTGGGGGCTCACGCGTACTCTTTTGGCCAATATGATCCAGGGGGTTACGCAGGGTTTCGAAAAACGCCTGGAACTCGAAGGAGTGGGGTATCGCGCGTCAGCGGAAGGAGATTCCCTTGCGCTGCAGATTGGTTTTTCCCATCCGGTAAAAATGAAGGCGCCCGCCCAAACAACCGTTTCTGTAGAGAAGAACGTGATTACCATAGGCGGAATAGACAAAGAGCAGGTTGGGCAGTTTGCCGCCCGCATTCGAAAGGTGCGCCCCCCCGAGCCTTATAAAGGGAAAGGGATCCGCTATGAAGGAGAAACTATAAGAAGAAAACTTGGCAAGAAAGCTGCAGGAGCGACAGCCGCTTAACCTATGACGAAACCCACGCGAAAAAACCGAAAAATGCAAAGGCACCGCAGGATACGCGCGAAAATTTCAGGAACCGCAGAGCGTCCCCGCCTTTTCGTGTTCCATTCAAACGCACACTTGTATGCGCAACTTATCGACGACGAGAAAGGGAAAACGATAGCTGCGGTTTCGGATCTGAAACTCAAGGCAAAGGGAAAAGGCGCAGACCTTGCTAAAAAATTAGGGAAAGAAATTGCAGAGAAGGCAAAGGAATATAAAGTAACGCAAGTCGTATTCGACCGCGGAGGCGCCAAGTACCACGGCAATCTGAAAGCATTTGCCGAGGAAGTGCGAGCCCAGGGCATTGCGCTGTAACCATATGACAGAAATACCACAAACTACAACCAGAGACACAAGAAAAACCAGAACACCGGGGCGTTTTGATCCGAGAAGGCCAGGGCAAGGACGCTCTGGATCTCCACGCCAGGGAAGGGGAGATTCACAAAGGCAAGAGTCTGATTCCCGCCTGCTTGATTTGGCGAGGGTAACAAGGGTTCGAGCCGGTGGCCGGAGATTCAGTTTTCGTGCAGTAGTTGTATGGGGAGATAAACAGGGGCATGTGGGCGTAGGCGTTGCAAAAGGCGGCGACGTTGCCCAGGCAGTGGAAAAGGCAAGCAGGCACGCAAAGAAAAGGAGCATTACGGTGGCTATCGCGGAAGGTACAATCCCTCACGAAGTGGAAGCCAAATTCGGGGCATCGCGCATTTTGTTAAAGCCCCAGAAAGGCGGACACGGTCTTGTCGCAGGAGGACCGGTGCGCATTATTTGCGAGTTTGCGGGGATCCAGAACATATCGGGAAAGTTCCTGTCCAAAACCCACAACAAGTTGAACAATGCAATGGTTACCATTGAAGCTTTGAGAAAATTGAAAGCGCAAAAACAAAAAAATGCAGATACACCAAGTACAACCGAAAACTAAAAATCGAAAGGGAAGACGCATTGGAAGAGGCGGCAAAAAAGGCACGTATTCTGGCCGCGGCATGAAAGGCCAGAAATCAAGGGCCGGCACCCACTTTCAGCCGCGCATCCGCGAGCTTATTAAGAAATACCCCAAGCTACGGGGGTATCGTGCTGGGGCAACTCCAAACGATATTATTGCAGTGAATTTGGATGTGATAGAAAAACATTTTGGCGCCAGTGAGCAGATTACCCCTGCAGCGTTGGTAGAAAAGCGCATTATTGCTAAAATGAAAGGGAGGGTGCCTAAGGTGAAAGTGTTGGGGAGGGGGGAGATTTCCAAAAAGCTCTCATTTGAGGGGTGCCAGGTTTCCCAAAGCGCAAAAGAAAAAATCGAAAAAGCAGGAGGAACGGTAGCGGTATAACCTCTATAATGTTTATAACTGTTATAACTAGTAGAATAGTATGCCAGTAATTCTTCAAAAGGTACTCCAGATTTTTCGGCTCGCCGATCTCCGGGGCAAAATTTTATTTGTGCTCGGCATTTTTATACTTTTCCGAGTAATGGCGAATATTCCCATACCCGGTATTGACTCCTCCCGTTTGCAGGCATTTTTCGAAACCAACCAGCTTTTCGGGCTTTTGAACATTTTTACCGGTGGCGCGCTCGATAACTTATCTCTGGCCATGTTGGGCCTGGGGCCGTATATTACCGCAGTAATCGTCATGCAGCTGCTTACCATGATTTTCCCCGCATTGGAGCGAATGTACAAAGAAGAAGGTGAGGCCGGCCGCAAAAAGTTTAACCAGTACGGAAGGATTTTAACAGTACCATTTGCTCTTGTACAAGGCTATGGTTTTCTTACGCTTTTGGTGCGCCAGGGAATAATTCCGCCTTTATCTCCTGTTGATTATGTTACCGCGCTGGTTACCGTAATAGCGGGAACCGTATTCTTAATGTGGCTGGGTGAATTAATTACGGAAAAGGGAATTGGCAACGGCGTTTCGCTGCTTATTTTCGCCGGTATCGTGGCTGAATTCCCGGCAAGTTTGCGCCAGCTTTTTGTGGATTTCGGCGATTGGGATCCTGCAGAAGCGCTTGACCTTGCGGCCTTTTTCGCCATGGCAGTTGCCATTATTGCCGCCGTCGTATTCGTAACAGAGGCAAGGCGGAATATTCCGGTTTCTTACGCCAAAAGAGTGCGCGGAAACAAAATGTACGGAGGCACTTCGAGCTACCTGCCCCTTAACGTAAACCCGGCAGGCGTAATTCCCATAATTTTTGCCTTATCTCTTCTTACGTTCCCCGTAATGGTGGCTAATTTTTTTGCGGCTTCCCCGGGAGTTACGGGCGATATTGCCCGTTGGATAGGCGCGTATTTGAACCCCAATTCTTGGCTCTACATTCTTGCCTACTTCCTTTTGGTGGGCGTATTTACCTTTTTTTATACCGCAGTTACCTTTGACCCCAAAACAATTTCCACCAATTTGCAAAAAATGGGAGGCTTTGTGCCGGGCGTGCGCCCCGGGCCCTCCACTGCGAACCATATTTCGTATATTCTAAATCGCGTATTGCTCATTGGCGCTTTGTTTTTGGGCACAATTGCTATTATGCCGTTTTTGGTGCAGCGCGGTACGGGCATTACCGCTTTCTCTTTCCTGCTTGGCGGCACGGCACTGCTTATTATGGTAAACGTGGCGTTGGAAACTATGCGCCAAATACGCGCCCAACTCCAAATGCGCGACTATGACACCTTCTAACAAAAGTTTGCGTGCAGTACTTCTGTTTGGGCCGCCGGGGTCTGGAAAAGGCACTCAAGCTGACCTATTGGCTACAAGACTTGGATTTTTCCATGTAGATTCGAGCAAGGCGCTTGAGGAATGGTTCCGCAATGTTGACGACAAAGAAGCTATAGAGGTTGACGGGCAAAAATACTATGCGCTCGACGAGCGCAAACTCTGGGAAGGGGGCATTCTTATGAGCCCTCCGGTTGTTGCTCATATCATGCAAGAAAAAATCCGGCAGGTGCATTCTGCCGCAAAAGACATTGTTACCAGCGGTTCTCTGCGAACGTTGTACGAAGCTACGCATTTGTATCCCATCTTGGAAGAATTATACGGAAAGGAAAACATTATGGCGTTTTTCTTAAAGCTCGATGAAGAACAGTCTATATACCGGAATTCACATCGCCGCATCTGCGAGTTAGTAAGGCATTCAATTCTTTGGAGCGAAGAAACCGAAAAACTTTTGCATTGTCCCCTCGACGGCTCCACACTGGTAAAGCGTGAGAACCTCGACGACGAAGAAACAATCAAGATACGGCTTCGAGAGTATGCCGAAAGAACCGAACCGGTATTTGCATACTTGGAGAAAAACGAAATTTCCCTAAAAGAAATCGACGGCAATCGTCCGGTCGCCCCGGTTTTTCAGGATATCCAACATGATCTCGCTTAAAACGCCTCAAGAAATCGCAATCATGCGGGAAGGAGGGCATATGCTGGCCCGCATCGTGAAAGAGCTCGTAGCCGAGGTGAAGCCCGGGGTGACAACCGACGCAATTGATAACCTTGCAAAACAAAAAATTTTAAAAGCAGGTGCCAAGCCTGCTTTTCTTAACTACCAGGGATTTCCGCGCACGATTTGCACATCGGTAAATGAAGAGGTGGTACATGCGATTCCTTCGAGCCAAAAAGTGCTTAAGGAAGGAGATATTCTTACCATAGACGCGGGGTTGATATGGAAAGGATACTATCTTGATATGGCGCGCACTGTTCCCGTGGGCGGAGTTTCCGACGACACAGCGCACCTGGTACGCGTTACCAAAAAAGCGCTAAGGCTAGGAGTTAAAAAGATGCGCCCCGGAATTACGGTGGGCGATATTGGGAATACCATTCAACGGTTTGTGGAGAGCCAGGGATACGGGGTGGTGCGCGAACTTTGCGGACACGGCATTGGCAAAGAACTGCACGAAGAGCCCCAAATTCCAAACTATGGAAGCCGCCACAAAGGGTTAGAGCTCAAGGAAGGCATGGTACTATGCATTGAGCCCATGGTCACTATGGGAGACTTTAACGTAAAACGCGCCAAAGACGGCCAAACCTTTCTTACCCGCGACGGCTCTTTGGCTGCCCATTTTGAAGATACTATTGCTGTCACCGCCACCGGGGCGGAAGTGCTGACTACCGTATAAGACAGATTTGTGGTAAGTAAAAGAAATGATTGAATCCATTCTCGCATATATTTTGGGAGGGATTATTGTGGGTGTTGGCGTTTTTATCTGGCTCGTTCTGGGTTTAATTCAAGGTCCAGACAGGCCCCACGAATACCTGCCTGCCTTTATCAAAGCCAGCCCCATTTTGCTGCTTCCTGTGGCAATTTTGCTCTATCTCAACGCCCTGGATTAGGCGCGGCTTTCTATTTTTTCCAGCTGTTGTTTTGTGGTAAGATGGCAACATGGCTGAAACGAAGCTTTCGGTTATAATCCCGGCATACAACGAGGAAAGCCGGCTGCCAAAAACGCTACAGGCGGTTTATGCGTACTTTCAAAAGCAGAATTACGTATACGAGATCCTTGTGGTTTCCGACGGTTCAAAAGACCATACGGTAGAAGTGGCGCAGGAAATGGCACAGAAAATTCCTGGTCTACGCGTTATTGCAGAGCAGGAGAATCGCGGTAAAGGATATGCCGTACGCAAAGGCATACTTGAGGCAAAGGGGGAATACCGGGTATTCACGGATGCGGACAATTCTACCTCAATTGAGCACGTAGAACGGATGTGGATCGAATTCAAAAAGGGAGCGGAGGTGGTTATAGGTTCTCGCGACATTAAAGGAGCTAAACGTACCGTTCGGCAAAGTTTGGTAAGAGAAAAGCTGGGTGACATTTTTAACCTTATGGTGCAGATGTTATCTGGTTTGTGGGGGATTTGGGATACGCAATGCGGGTTCAAGGGGTTTTCTGCAAAAGCTGCCCAGGAAATTTTCGCCAAAACTACGGTAAACCGTTGGGCGTTCGACGTGGAAGTGCTGGTAATCGCCAAAAAACTGGGATATCCTATACAAGAGATCCCGGTGGTATGGGTAAACGACGCAGAAAGCAAAGTAAGGTTTTCTGGCATGCTAAAAATGCTCGTGGAGGTTTTACAGATTAGCATCGGCAAGGTTTTGGGTAAATATAATGGCTGAATCAAAAAAATTCCCATCAGAGTTGCGATTCGATCCGGTTTCGAAGGACTGGGTGCTGGTTGCCACGGGTCGCGCCCGCAGGCCGGAAACTTTTCGCACCGAGCTTCGCAACGGAACAAGAAAGCAATGGGAGGCGGCGCAGAAAGCTTGTCCCTTCGACAATTTAGATACACAGGAGCGCCCTACGTATGCCTTGTTGCGCGGCAAGGAAGTAGAACTGCCCGCGGGCAACATGCGTGTTCCTATCCAATGGACAACAATAGCTCTTCCCAATAAATACCCGGCATTTGCTCCTCAAGAGTCCTTCCATACGCGATTAGTAGGGCCTTACCAGGCAGCCGACGGCGTTGGGTTTCACGAAGTTATTGTCACGAAAGATCACAAAAAGGATATTCCCCAATTTTCACTCTCGCAGACAAAAGAACTAATGGATATGTATCATGCCAGGTATGTGGCACTCCAGGACGCGGAGTTTGTAAATCATATCTCAATCTTCAAAAACAAAGGGCCAAAGGCAGGAGCAACGGTGGCCCACCCGCACTCGCAGCTTATTGCCACTCCCATTACCGATCCAGATATTGTGCGCAGCCTCGAGGGCTCAATGCGGTACTTTGAACAAAACCAAAAGTGCATTCACTGCGTAATGCTTGCATGGGACTTACAAGACAAAAAGCGCATTGTATACGCAAACGACCACTTTGTGGTGGTATGCCCGTTTGCTTCGCGCGTGGCTTTCGAAATACGCTTGTATCCCTCCAAACACGCCTCATACTTTGAAAATACGAACGATGCGCAGCGCGAATCGCTGGCCGAAGCCTTACTCATAACAATGAAAAAACTTTTTAAGGGGTTAAAGGATCCCGACTACAACTATTTTTTGCATACGGCTCCCGCCGACGGGGGAAACTACGACCATTACCACTGGCATTGGGAGATTCTCCCAAAAACTTCCACCTGGGCCGGGTTTGAACTGGGAACGGGCATCGAGATTTCAACAATTGAGCCGGAAAAAGCAGCAGAGTTTTTGCGCAAACAATAAAGCATTATGGAACACCTTCTTGAACTTTTGGCCTCCATGGTCATGTACAGCATAGAAGCAACAGGGTACGCGGGCATTGCGCTGCTTATGGCAGCAGAGAGCGCCAACATCCCTGTGCCTTCGGAAATTATCATGCCGTTTGCCGGATATTTGGTGTCCAAAGGCGAGTTTTCTTTCTGGTGGGTGGTGTTTTGGGGAGCTGCGGGAAACCTTGCGGGGTCCGTGGTTTCTTATTACCTTGGGTATTTCGGGGGACGCCGTTTTTTGGTCAGCTACGGGAAATTCCTCTTTATTACCATGCACGACCTTGAAATGGCAGACCGCCTGTTTGGCAAATACGGCTCTGCCATTGCGTTGTTCTCACGCATGCTGCCTGTGGTGCGTACGTTCATTTCTTTTCCTGCGGGCGTGGCGAAAATGAACATTTGGAAGTTTTCTCTGTACACGCTTGCGGGGTCTTTTTTATGGAGTATTTTTCTTACCTACATTGGAGTGGCACTCGGGGAAAATTGGCATTCGCTGGAAGGATATTTTCGAAAATTCGACTGGTTAATCGTTGGCATTTTGTTACTATTAGGGATATGGTGGATATGGCGGCATATAAAGATTTTAAAGCAAGAAAACCATGGATAAACCTATTATCATAGCAAACTGGAAAATGAATCCTGCAACCGCGAGAGAAGCGCAGGAGCTTTTTGAAAAGGTGGCGGAAGGCGTGAAAGGGATCGATGGCGCAGAAATCGTCATTTGCCCGCCATTTGTTTATATTCCCGATATAGTGCGCGCTGCGTCCTCTCCAGCCTTAAGCGTAGGAGGGCAGGATTGTTTTTGGGAAGAAAAAGGAGCTTTTACCGGCGAGATTTCCCCGCAAATGCTCAAAGAGGCTGGGTGTTCCCACGTAATTCTTGGACATTCAGAGCGCGCAAAATATCTTGGAGAAACCGAAGATATGGTGCAAAAAAAGGTGCAGGCAGCGCTTGCAGCCGGCCTGAAAGTTATCTTGTGCATAGGGGAAAACGAACAAACGCCTCAAGACGCGCCAAATCTTATTGTAGTGTATGAGCCAGAGTGGGCAATTAGTACCGAGGGAGGAAAAGCCGCCAATGCCGGCCGCGTAGCTGCAAGAGTTGTGCAAATGCGACAAACGCTCAAAACCAGCCCCATATTGTATGGCGGAAGCGTCGACAGTTTGAACATCGGCGCATTTCTCAAAGAGGCAGGAGTGCAAGGCGTACTCGTTGGGTCTGCCTCTTTGGATGCGAAAGAATTCATAACTATTGCCAGAAACGCCGCAATGCAGTAGAATAGGTATTTAGTGGAATATTTTTTAAACGAAAAGTTTTTTAATCCTACCAAAGGCTCTCTTTATCTACAGGAGGTTCTGGAAGAAATGGTGGCCTACATGAAAGAAACGCCGCATAAAAAATATGAGGTTATTGTAGGCTGCGATTCCTCGGCCACAGAAGATCCTACATTTCCTGTCGTTATTGTAGTGTTGCGCAAACAGCAAGGCGGCAGATTTTTCCTGCGCCGCGTGCACTACGAGTCGCGCCCATTTCCAAGCCGCAGGCAGCGCATTATGGAAGAGGTAATGCTTTCTTGCCAGCTGGCTTTATGGCTGCGCGAAAACTTTACTCCTTTAGCTATGGCGAACGGTTTGGAATACAATTTTCAGTATATTCATGCTGATATTGGCGAAAAAGGCATTACGCGCGACATGGTAAAAGAGGTAACCGGGCTTATTCGCGGCAACGGGTTTGAACCGAAGATCAAGCCATACTCCTTTGCCGCCTCAACAGTAGCTGACCGTTTCTCTTAAGCAATAAAAACACCTCGACTTTGCCGAGGTGTTGCGGTATTTATTTCTTGCCCTTTGATCCTGGCCCTGTTCCGAGTTGCTTATTAACCCACATAACGAAGGGGAGTTGTTCCAGATCAAAATGTCCTGCCTTCGCTGACTGTCTTAAAGTGCGCAAGCGTCTTCCATAGGGAAATGCAAAGCGATTTTCCCAACCTGCGGGATCGAGTAGTTGGAACCAGAAGTCAAGCCATGAATCTTTCAAGCGCCCCCCTAAGTAAAAAATCGGACTCATTAGGGAAATGCAGAGCCACACAAATGACGACAGCCCGAACGTAATGCCCCAGAGTAAGCTGGCATACAGGAAATATGGGCGCAAACCCTGGAAAACTTCCCATGAGGCCACGGTCAATCCCATAGGAATTGTTCCTGTTACAAGCAAGGCCAAGACGTTAACGTCGATTTTGCGGTAGGACTTACCTTTAAGGTACTTATTTATAGCTATGCAACCAAGCAGTACGGCAATCGCTATGGAGAATCCTACTAGAAACACTATGGCCCCTGCGAAATAATTCATAAGGTGCTACCTCCTAAGCCTGCTCATACTGTACTAGAATTTGCTTAAAAACACAAGCGAAGCGGCGAGTTGCGCGGTTTTTGCTTTTGTGGCATAATTGGGTTCATGAAAGTCAAGAAACGCGTCATTGTTGCGATGTCGGGGGGAGTAGACTCCTCTGTTTCTGCCGCCTTGCTCAAAAAGGCTGGTTTTGATGTGACGGGAATGTTTATGAAATGCTGGAGTGCCCAAGATCCTTTTGGCGAAAACTGCACCGCCACCGACGACGAGCGTATGGCGCGCTTGGCTGCTGCCAAAATTGGCATTCCGTTTTATTCCATAAATCTCATAAAAGAATACAGGCAGCGAGTGGTGCAATATTTGCTCGACGGTTACAAAAAGGGCATTACGCCAAACCCCGACATCATGTGCAACAAGGAAATTAAGTTTGGCTTGTTTTTTGACAAGGCAATGGAGCTTGGGGTAGACTATGTGGCAACCGGCCATTATGCAAGGGTCCATAAGGGATCTATCTTTATGGCAAAAGATCAAAACAAAGACCAATCTTATTTTTTGTCGTTTATAAAACCCGAGGTTCTAGATAAGGTAATGTTTCCCATTGGCGACTATACCAAGCCCGAAGTTCGCAAACTCGCCAAGAAGTT
>DASRUP010000106.1:0-10409 GCA_035655395.1 Minisyncoccota bacterium | reverse complement strand
TAAGCCGCATGATCCACCGCTTGTGTGGGCCCCCGTCTATTCCTTTGAGTTTTAGCCTTGCGGCCGTACTTCCCAGGCGGGATACTTAACGCGTTAGCTTCGCCACGTGAAGGGTCGACACTTCACATAGCCAGTATCCATTGTTTACAGCGTGGACTACAAGGGTATCTAATCCTTTTCGCTCCCCACGCTTTCGTCTCTCACCGTCAGGGTCGCCCCAGCTGAATGCCTTCGCTTTTGGTGTTCCGCACGATATCAACGGATTTCACCCCTCCACCGTGCGTTCCATCAGCCCCTAACGCCCTCTAGTCTGGCAGTTTCTCAAGCACCCCAAAAGTTGAGCTCTTGGTATTTAACCTAAGACTTGCCAAACCGGCTACAGACGCTTTACGCCCAATAAATCCGGGTAACGCTTGAGGGTTCTGTTTTACCGCGGCTGCTGGCACAGAATTAGCACCCCCTTATTCATCGGGTACCGTCATCCTTGCGGATTCTTCCCCGATAAAAGCGGTTTACGACCCGAAGGCCTTCATCCCGCACGCGGCGTCGCTCCATCAGGCTTTCGCCCATTGTGGAATATTCTCGACTGCTGCCACCCGTAGGTGTATGGCTCGTATCGCAGTGCCATCGTTGGGGAACACGCTCTCACGTCCCCTACCCGTCATAGCCTTGGTGAGCCGTTACCTCACCAACAAGCTGATAGGCCGCAGGCACCTCCACCACCGGATTACTCCTTTACCCTTACGGGAGCCATCGGGAATTAGCCCGGATTTCTCCGGGTTATGCCCGTGTGATGGGTGGTTACCCACGTGTTACTAACTCGTTTGCCGCTCGCCCCTTGCGGGGCTCGCTCGACTTGCATGCCTTATCCACGCCGCCAGCGTTCACCCTGAGCTAGGATCAAACTCTCAAATAAAAACTTAAGAGTCGAAGCAACTCAAAAAAATTAACGTTGGTCCCCGCAAAATGAAATTTGCAATTTCATCGCGGGGTAAATTTATTGTCTCGTCTATGAACTTGTCAAAGTTCTGGTTCGCCTCTCCCCTGCCCGCCTTGGGCGGGGAAAACAAACCCCGAAAGTATTCGGGCCTTCGAGTACTTTCGGGATCTGTCTTACGCGTGTAACGTTTTTACAGATTTGCTAGTTCATGGTTTTAGGGTTTTACAAGGCTCTCCCTCGCACCCCGTATCTTACTCCCCCCTCAAACCAATGTCAAGCCCCATAAAAAGACGCTCTTTATTATTTTGCGAATCAAAAAGCTCTGGGTCCGTAAACTGGCGGATAACCAAAGCTCTTGTAAAAGTAGGCCGAGGAACCCGAAGATTCTTCGTTCTACTGACTACTAGGGAGACACCCTGATATAGTTTTCAAACCACCCAGAGTGCACAACAGGATGGTTTGGTTCTAGTTCGGCAGCGCACGCACCCCAAAGCCCAAAAATTAGATCAAAATTTCCGACGTCAGTGGTTTTGTATCTCCATTCGGCCACTCCCCTTTCGCCAGGATCAAGGGCAGTAGGGATCAACGGGCGCAGGTTAATGTCGTTCCTATTAGTCATCTCACCAACCGGGCGCAGTGTTACCGCCGCGCAAAATTCCGCTCTTTCAGCACCCGTATTCGTGAACTCTATATACAGGTAAACATCCTCCCCTAACCTTACATCAACGGGACTGTTTGGCCGTACGCTCGCGCGGTCGAATTCCGCACTAAGCTCGGGAACAGGCGTAACGGTCTTGGCGATTACCGGAGCCTCTACACAACCAATCACCAATCCAAGAAGTAGCAGGCTTACAATTCTCAAGGCGTTCTTCATTTCACCATCCTCCACAAAAACTTTTCGCCAAAGTTGCTACCCAAGAAATACCAAATTACCCCTCCCGTACCAAAGCACGTTAATAAAACGTGGCGCCTTGTATGCGAGACTGTTATCCTAAACGACCCATGAGAAAAGCCTCTGTTCGCTCGTCTCTCGGGTTTGTACTCATCAACCTGGTTTCACTAAACTCGATCAACTCGCCCTCGCACAGAAACGCCATATAGTCTGATAAGCGCCGTGCCTGCCCAATGTTGTGGGTAACGATTATTATGGTAGTATCATACGCTATTTCCCGCAGCAAGTCTTCTATATGAAGCGTAGCTATGGGATCTAGCGCAGAACACGGTTCGTCGAGCAAAAGCACCGGTGGTTCAAGTGCTAAGGCACGGGCAATACACAAACGTTGTTGTTGGCCACCCGACAAACTCAATGCTCGCCCATGGAGCCGATCTTTTACCTCTTCCCACAAATCGGCGCGGCGGAGGGCCTCTTCCACAATCTCATCCATACTGCCACGAAACCCATTGATATCGGGCCCAAACGCAACATTGGCGTAGATTGTTTTTGGGAAAGGGTTTGGCCGTTGGAAAACCATACCAGCTAAATAACGCACCTGCTCAACCGGCAAATCTGCTCTGTATAGGTCTTGCCCGTTGAACAAAATTTTCCCATCGATGCGAAACTTAACAGTGTTACCGATTTCATGCATTCGGTTAAAACATTTCAGCAACGTAGTCTTGCCACAGCCACTCGGACCCACCAGGGCTGTAATTTTGTTTGTAGGAAACCCAATTGATATGTCGAAAAGAACTTGCTTTTCTCTGCGTCTATCTCCATACCAGAAACTCAAATTGTGCGTTTCCAGCATGGGAGAACTTCCCTGAAATGCAGTATTCAAAACTGTTTTCCCTCCAGCTTGAACTTTCTACTGACACCTTATCACAAAGCTTTTCATCTATCAAAACGCTTGGATGATGGCGATGCCAAGGACAATGATAATGGCGCCCAGCCAGGTACGACCGGTTATTTCTTCTTTTAGGAAAAAGTGGCTTAAGAACACGCCAAACAGCGGAAACGTGCTAAACACCGGCGCCACTATGGACACGTCGCCAATTTGCAAAGCGGAAAAGTTTAAGAAAAATGCCGCGGCCATGCAAAATCCCCCAAGCACCGGAAATATGGATCCCCTATGCATAACGCGAAAATGCCGGACGCGCCTGGTGCCCACAATATACCCCAACACCACAAGCAAAGCGCCCACCATAGTAAGCCCTACTCCCACAATAGGGTCGTCTAATATACCCAATGCCACTTTGGAAACCACAATGGACACTCCCCCGCACACGGCAGATCCCAAGGGCAAGAGCAAATCTTTTTTGTCGAACGCGCGCTTACCGTTTTCTTTTTTGCCGCGGCTCAAAACAAAAATTCCAAATACGATAAACGCCATTCCCAAAAATATGTAAAACGAGTACTCTTCGCCTAAAAACAAAATTGCCAATATGGTGGCAAAAAACGGCGCAGTTCCCACTACGGGTATGGTCCGCGACACGCCAATGCGTTTTGCCGAAATAACATTAAACGTCCTGCCAATGCCGGGGCCAAACAGTCCGCCCAAAAAAAATAATAAAGCTCCGGGCACAAACCATAGGGGTATTTTTCCAAGTACGGCGTTCAGAACCAAAAAAATCGTTGTGGCAACGCCAAGAGAAACCAAAATCGCCTGGCCTCGCGAAGTAAAGTCCAGCGCCTTTCTGGTAAGCACGTTATTTAACCCTATAAAAAACGCGCTGCCTAAAGCAAGCAAAAGTACTGCCATAAGATATTGCTAGAGCGCAAAGAGATACAGCTCTTTTAAGTTTAGCCCCTCGTATTCCTGAAGCTCCACCGCGCCGCCATCGAACAAAACTCCTGTACCAATATGTATGCGAAAAATAAACTTGTTAAAGGGAGCTCCCACAAAGGATCCCGTGTTTGCCACTTTTGCCGCCTGGTCGATACCCGGCACATGGCTATGCCCTGCTACAAGCCAAGTGTTTTTGTCGATGCCGAAACGATTTTTCCCCAGCTTTTCTAACGGCAGCACAAGCCCAAACTTTCCCGCCAGCCAGGTAACTCCCCCGCCTATGATTCCCTCGTGCAACTGCCCTCCATGCATTGCGACTACCTCTTGCTCCCCACCAAGAATAAATTTTCCATATTCTCCCAAATAGATAAACTCGAAGTTTTCAAATCTTAACCGCGAAATCTCTTGCAAGCGAGGGTCGTGAGAATGCCCGCTTGCGATAAAAAAGATTGTTCCCGAAAACGCTTGCGGCGCTATACGCTCTAACACTGCTCGCATGCTTTCTTCTTCGGTAGCGCCAAAACTTTCGAAATCCTCGGCCTGGTTAAAAAAGTCTCCTACGATTACCACATTCTGCACGTTACTGAAATCCAAATTAAATTGTTGTTCCAAGGAGGGTTCTGCCGTTAAGTGCAGGTCGGAAATAAACAGTGTTTTACCGGAAAGCTCGATGGGCTGTGTGTTTGCCAGTGCTTCTTTTACTGCTTTGACCCCCCTGCCAGTAACTATTGGAAGATTTATCAACACAAAAACAACAAGCGCAATAAAAACGACCAAAACGAAAACTTTCATGAGCCAGCGGTCGGGCTCGAACCGACAACCTGCTGTTTACAAAACAGCTGCTCTGCCATTGAGCTACGCTGGCAAAGAGTTATTTTTTCTTGCGCACGCGGGCTTTTTTGCGAAGTTGCTCCCAATAGGATTGCGTAAATTCCCCTTTTCTTGCCTGCGTATTCTTCTGGAGCCTCTCTAACCATTCCCCTGTTTGAGCCTCGGTTTTTTCGGCAAGGCTCCGCGCCTGGGTTAAGGCCATACGGGTAATTTTCTGGGAGTTTACACGAGAACTCACAATTGCCCGTGCACGGGCTATGGGCGTTTCCTGGCCCTGAAGCTCTTGCGCCGAAAGTTCTCGCAGCTTGGGCAATTTCCGATACACGATAAAAACAATAACACCCAGACTGCCCAGTGTAAGGGCCAAAAGTATAAGTTGACTCATTACCAAAACTAAATGCGGAATCGCACAAACCGGTCTACCACAATGTTCTCCCCGAGTTTGGCGATAGCCTCATTGATTACATCTGCGATCGTTTTCCCCGAATCTTTGATGTACTCTTGCGACAGCAACTCTTCTACGTTTTCTGCTTCCATCGAGGCTATCTGCAAAGCTAATTCATGGCAAAGATTTTTAAAATCATCGGAACGCGCCACAAAATCGGTTTCACATTTTACTGCCACCAAAGACCCTACTTTACCCGTACCATGAATATACGAAACCACCAAGCCCTCGCCCGTTGCTCTTTCTTGTTTTTTTGCTGCAACCTCTTTCCCCCACTCTTTCAGAAGGGCTTTTGCCTTTTCCGCGTTTCCGCCCGCTTCCTCAAGCGCTTTTTTGCACTCGGCAATAGAGATGCCCGTGAGTTCGCGGAGTTCTTTAATTTGCTCTACGGTTGGCTTCATGTTCCTCTTGCTTTGAGTATCGCATCTTTTACTTTTTGCAAAATATACCGGACAGAACTGATGGCGTCGTCGTTGGCCGGAATGGCGTAATCCACAAGGCTTGGGTCGCAGTTGGTGTCACAAATAGCAAATACCTGAATGCCTTTTTGCTTTGCCTCTTTCACGGCAAGCTGGTTTTCGTCGAAGTCAAAAACAAATATGGCGTCGGGCAGTTTTTCCAGTGTTTTCATGCCGCCGAATTTCTCGTTGAGTTTTTCGATTTCTTCTTGCATTTCATGGCGCTCCCATTTTGTATATTTGTTCGCTTCTTCCTCATCTGCCAGCTTTTTCTCCAAATCTTTCAGGTGCGCAATGCGCTTGGAAACACCCTCGAAGTTGGTAAGCAATCCGCCGATCCACCGTTCGGTAACATAGGGTACGTTTGCCTCCACTGCCGTGTCGTGCACAAAGTTTTTAATCTGCACCTTGGTGCCAACGAACACCACTACTTTACCCAAAGCCACCATTTCCGCAAGCGCCAAAAGCGCCTCATCGAGCTTCTCTTTGGTTTTCTCCAAATTAATAATATGAATGGTGTTTCTGACGCCCGTAATATACGGCTTCATCTTGGGATGCGTTTTTGAGGTCTTGTGCCCAAAATGCAAACCAGCCTCCATCATTTCCTCGAGGTTTTTGTCTCCGCCCGTCGGTGAAACAGGATCCTTTCCCGCCTCCGCGGCATCCGTGTCCTTCATAAGTGTTTCTTCCATACCCATCTTTTTTATCACAAAATCGGCCAGAACGCAATACCTAAGCCATTCCTAAGGCCGACCATTGCAACTTATAATCAAAATACTCATTAAGAGACTTAAGATCAAAATCAATGCGCGAGCTCGCGTCTCTATCAAAAACAAGAGTCCCCTCTTTAAACACTACGTGTTTTAAAAACGGCGAAGCCATATTGAGCACAATAACATCCACTTCTTTCTTGAGCAGTTTTGTTAATGCTGCAATCAACTCAAGCCGCTTTTCGAATTGGTCTTGCTTGTTTTTTGGGTTCAAATATACGGCAATATCCACATCACTTTTTGCTATCGCATGTCCGGTTGCATGAGAACCAAAAAGGTATGCAAAAAGCACTTCTTTTTCGTTGTCAAAGAAGCCCTGCAACGTACTTTGTATAAACTCCTTATTCATTTCCATGCACCCTTTTTACCACAAAAACAAAAAAACCGCCATTCCTTGCGGCATCCCCCGCAAGCCCTTGATTCTTTTGCTGTTCTGGGGTATAATGCCAGTGCTATGAAAAAGGACTTACATCCGACATATTACCCTAATGCCAAAGTAACCTGTGCGTGCGGGAACACGTTTACCGTGGGTTCGACGCAAGAGTCTCTGCAGGTTGAGGTTTGCTCAAACTGCCATCCCTTTTACACCGGAAAAGACAAAGTAATGGACAAGGTAGGCCGCATTCAGAAATTCAAAGAACGAATGGCTCAAAAGCAAGACACTCCCAGAAAAGCGAAAACAAAGAAAGCTAAAACCCAGGCTGTTTCACGCACTCAAGGAAAAGCACGGGTAACCAGCAAGAAAACAAAGGCTTAAGTGGACCTCGCACAGGCAAAAAAAGAATATACGGAGATTTCAGAAAAGCTCACCGACCCTGAGTTAATTTCCAAATGGGACGAATTTCAGGAACTTTCCAAGCGCCGGGGTGTTTTGGAAAAAATCGTAAAGAAAGCCCTGCTGGTAGAAGAACTCAAAGAACGCATTGCGGAAAACAACCAGATTATCGCCTCGCAGGAAGATGAATTAGCCTCGCTTGCGCAGGAGGAATTAAGCTCTTTGGCGCAAAGGAAAGAACAGGCGCAAAAAGAGTTGGAAGAGCTCTTGCGAGACGAGTCACAAGACATTCCCGACGCCATTATTATGGAAATTCGCCCGGGCACGGGCGGCGAGGAAGCCTCTTTGTTTGCGGGCGACCTATTCCGCATGTACACCAGATACGCCGAACAAAAAGGCTTCAAGTACACTATTCTGGAAATGGACGATACGGAGCTGGGCGGAATAAAAACAGCATCTGTAGAATTTAACGGGAAAGAGGCGGTACGCAAACTTTTGCACGAAGCGGGCGTGCACCGGGTACAGCGAATTCCCTCGACAGAAAAAGCAGGCCGCATTCACACGTCTACGGCTTCGGTTGCCATTTTGCCAAAGCCCAAGAAAGCCCAGGTTCAGTTGAACCCTTCAGAGCTCAAGGTTGATATTTATAACGCTTCGGGCCCGGGCGGGCAAAACGTAAACAAACGCAAAACCGCCGTGCGCATAACGCACTTGCCTACCGGACTGGTGGTGGCCAGCCAGGCCTCGCGCAATCAGCAGAAAAACCGCGATTTTGCCATGTCGCTGCTTGCGGCAAAAATCCTGCAACAAAGAGAAGAAACGGCGGGAGCCGCAATCGCTGGCCAGAGAAAAACCCAGATTGGCTCGGCCGATCGTTCAGAGAAAATCCGGACATACAACTTTCCTCAAGACCGTATAACCGACCACCGCGTAAAAGAATCGTGGCACGGCGTCGAGCGCATTCTCAAGGGCGATTTAGACGAAATCGGCGACACGCTTTCCCAAAACCAAAATCTCTAAATCCCGTTTACTTCGTCTAAGGTTTGAATGTCTTTTTCGTAGCGGGCGGCCAGGCTCATTACCGAGTCGCCATAAAAGCGATAGCTGGTGGAGCACCTTCCCGAGAAGTACCGTTGCGCCGCGCACCATTCAGCGTTGTAGCTGTGGTCGGTAGCGCCAGAATCTCCCAGGTACAACCCCGAAGCCAAAAACGCATCTCTAATGTTCCAGGGATCGGCCGGTCGTGCCAAAATGGCATCAAGCCGCTTTTTGTATCCCATCCACGTGGAAGGAATAAACTGGGCTGGACCCATGGCACCGCCATACCCTCCCACACTCGGAATCGGACAGGAAACCGGCGTTTGGAAAGGATCGCGCCCCAAATCTTTAGTTATGGTTAAGAAGGGCTGCACGTCGCGCGTAGGTTTCATTACATTGGAAAAAGGCGTTCCTTTTACGCTTACTCCGGCTCCCGTCGCGGTGTTGTTCAAATAGCACTGGCCGACATTTTTGCCCAAATTCGACTCTTGCGTGAGCACCGCAAGCAGCAACGCGGGCCGCACTCCCGTTTGCACCGCCACTCCTTTTGCAATAAGTACCGCTTCCCCAAAGGTAGGAGCATCTGGCACGCCGATTAAATCAAAAATACGCGAGCGAATTTGCTGGGCGCGCTGCTTTTTGTCGGCTAAAAGCCGCTGGTACTCGACTTCCTTGCCCTGTGTTTGCACTAAGAGCTGCTCGGTTTGCACCTGAATGTTTTGGTTCTCCTGCTTTTGCAGTAGCTGAATTTTTACAAAATTTTCCTCTTCGCCCTTTTCGTCTACCAGCGCATCTTTCTGCGTTTCCAAATACCCATGCAATTCTTTCATGTCTCCCAGCAGCTCTTCGAGTTGCGCATTTAAAAAGACGAGCTGGGCCATATCGTTAAAAAAGTCAGAGAGTGTTGAACTCGCCAAAACGATTTCCACTTTGCTCCGCTGGTCTTCTCGATACACGCGCTGGAGCACCGCGGCCATTTCATCTTTTAAGCCTTCTATATCCCCTGTCGTTTTATCGATAGAACTCGTAGTATCAGAAATTTGCGAGCGCAAGTCGACGATAATCTTGTTGCTTTGCTCAACTTGCAGGTTGAGTTTTTTAATCTTGTTCCTCAAAACTGCAATTTGATTCTTTAAGGTATCTTTTTCTTTCTGGGTTTTGGTGATGTCTCCCTCGATGCCCTTAATCTGATCTTCCAGTTGCTTTAACTCCTGCTCCAACAAATCGCGTTCCTCGGTGGGAGTAAGATTTTCTCCCTGCTGCGCAAAAATCAAAAAGCCCGGCAATGCAAAAACCGAGACAATAACGAAAGGTATCAACGCTTTTGAAATTCTTTGCATAAAGCCGCCGAACTCGGCCTACCATTGAGGTTGTAAATTTACTCTGGCTTTTCCTCGGGTGCCTCTGCTCCTTCTTCCTCTTCTTTCTTCTCTGGTTTTGAAGATTCCACCTCTTCTACGTTTTCTATCACAGGCTGCAGGAGCTCTGCTTCTACGTCTTCTGCCTTTACTACCTGGGCTACGACTTCTTCAGGATCCCGAAGAATTTCTACGTTGGCGTCGTGCGCCAAATCGCGAACCAAAATGCGCTCTTCGAACGTAGTAAGCTTTGAAACATCCACCACAATTTCATGCGGAAGGTTTTGAGGCAGAGCTTTCACTTCCACTTCGTGAATATTGCGCAACAAGGTACCTCCCAAGTCTTTTACTCCGGGAGCTTCTCCCTGGAACACCAGGGGAACTGCCACCTGAATTTCTTCATCTAAAGGCGGCTGGTAAAAATCCACATGGATAACAGCACCCCTCACCGGTTCCTTTTGGATCTCTCTGATTAAAACGGGCACCGTTGTTTCCTGTGACTTTAAGTTTACCAGCGAGCTCTCGCCTGCTTCTTTATACGCCTTGGAAAATTCTTTGGCGTCCACCTTCACAGTCGAAGGATTAGTTTTGGGGCCATACAAAACACCCGGGATAAATCCCTGTTTTCGCAAGCTGGCCACCTTTTCTTCCTTTTTTCTCGTTTCAGAGGCTAAAGATATCATCGCTACCCATTATACCCATTTGGCAGAATTTTGCAAGGAGCTAGACCAAAAAACGGGCAATGAGAATGGCAATAATATTTACCACCTTAATCAGGGGGTTAATGGCAGGGCCTGCCGTATCTTTATAGGGATCCCCCACTGTGTCGCCCGTAACCGCAGCTTTGTGGGCGTCTGATCCTTTGCCGCCAAAATGCCCCTCTTCGATATATTTTTTGGCGTTATCCCACGCCCCTCCTCCCGAGGTCATGGATATTGCCACAAACAAACCGGTGATAATCGTTCCCATTAAAAACCCTCCCAGGGCTTCAGGCCCCAGTAAAAAACCAACGGCAATAGGCGAAATTACCACAAGAGCGGTAGGCAAAAACATTTCTTTTAAGGCAGCTTT
>DASRUP010000105.1:0-9028 GCA_035655395.1 Minisyncoccota bacterium | reverse complement strand
ATCAATATACGAGGTGCTCGATTTCCACATTTCCTGCTTTGTGAGGTTGCCCTTATCTACACTGCCCAAAGCCAATCCATCGTAGTAATTCCTTGTTTCTTTTACTTTCGAGCCTGCCTGATTAGTCGTTGTTTCCTGCGAGGGAAAGCCAACGACATTTGCTCCATTGCTTGCATACGAAATAGCAGTGGTGAGTTTGTCGTTCCCGGCATCAACGAAAGTTCCGTTGTCGCTTCCCGTAACTTCGCCCCAGCTCACTTTTTGCGTGAGATTTCCGTTTGCATCGTTGTAGGCATAGGTTTCTGCCGCATCCCGGTGGCTCGCGTTTCCGTCGTAAGAAAAGTCGATTTTCTGGGTAAGCTTTACAAAGTCGCGCTGGTTGCCCAAATCAACATTCTCCCATTTGTTAATTGTTTGGGCATACTTGTTGCCTGCGGAGTGTGTCACCTCGGTGCGGTATACCTTGCCAATCTTCGATACATCATCTGAAAACTCGCCCTGACTGGAATTTGTAGTATTGCCTTGATGATAAAACTCTTTTGTTTTATTCCCTGCAGGATCTGTTTTTACAACCTCTGCAAAACCAGCTAATTTTCTGTCGAAGATTTCGGCGCTCCAGTACTCCCCACCCGTATGTTCGTGCGCTGTTGTGGAAAGGTGGCCCAAACTGTCGTCTTTGGTAACGGTTTCTACGGTTTGAACAATAAATGGCAAGTCTGGATTTAGCAGATCGGCAGAAGGCTTATAGGCAATGTCTTCCTTGGCCCCCTTGCTGTGATCCATGTGCGAAAGAAGATCAGGATTTTTTGGATGAGCAAAGTAGACGCGGTCTATGGTTCCTGTGTTGCGGGCTACATCAACAAGGCCGTCGCCATTCAAGTCTGCTAGGCGTGTTCCAACATCAATGTTGTTATCATTTATAAAGGGTTCTGGCGTGGCCCAGGAAGTATCCAGCACCCACCCTTCACCCGAATTAAGATAGACTTCTGCAACACTGTCTGAACTAAGAAGGATATCTATGAGGCCGTCGCCGTTGGCATCGTCGAGGCGGGCTCCAGCATCTTTCGAATTGCCATCGAGAAATCCTACGGGAGGGACCCAGCTTAAGTCCTCTGTCCAACCCGCCCCATTGTTGATATAAGCTTTGGCGCTTGGGATATTTCCATCATGGAAGAGAATATCTGCGAGTCCGTCGCCGTTCACATCTGCAAGGCGTACACCAGTATCTCTGCTATTGGGTTCTTTAACAAAAGACTCGGGTATGCTCCAACTGGCGTCTTCTGTCCACCCAGAACCGTTATGCAGATGTACTTTGGTATAGGTGTCGGTGGAGCGCAGCACGTCAACTAAGCCGTCGCCGTTTACGTCTGCCAAACGCGTTCCGGCATCACTCGAACCCGATAAGGTAATTGGCTCGGGAAAGCTCCACAGGCTAGAATAGTCATTCCAAGTAGTACCTTCCTGAATAAATATCTTGTAAGGGCTTCCGGATTCTGCCCTTACCAGATCTGGAATTGCATCTCCGTTTATATCGACCAGTCGAGTTCCATAATCAACACCGTTTATGCCAATAAACGGAAGTGGAATAGACCAGTTCGTATCCAGTGTCCAGCTAGAACCATTGTGAAGGTATACGCTTGAGGCTGTAGGAACGCTGCGAAGGATATCCGCAAGCCCGTCCCCATTTACATCGGCTATTCTTACTCCGTTGTCCTCGTTAAAGGCAGTGATAAAGGGTGTTGGCGTCCCTAGACCTACTTCTTGGGTCCAGTTCGGCGTTTTTGCTTGGTAGTCGAAGTTATTAGCGGGAAGGGTAATAACATTTAGCGACTCGTCCTGCCCACTTTCGGTAATCGAGTTCAGCACAGAACGAACTTCGTTGTCCCCTGCTGCATAGTTGAGCACATACTTTCTTACCCACGCTCCTTGTATTTTTGCCTGAATTTCAGAAATACGGTGGTTCGTAGTAACCTCAAAACCGGTTTTGTACGACTTCAGGTTATCGCTTCGGAGTTCGCGGAGAAATTCAATTTCAAAAATGCCGTCGGCAACGCCGTTGCCCGTGTAGAAAATTTTTGAGGGGTATATTTGCCCGGCGTCTTTAAAGTATTCGTAGCGAATAAAGTTGTTGTTGGCATCGCGCACTTCGGTAAGCATCCACTTGAATGCACGGGTGCTTTCTGCAGGATCGTCTTGGCGCGAGGCTGCTGTTGCGCCAAAGGTGTAAGTGGTCCCCTTCTTGTCTGTTACCGCCCAGGAGTTATTGGTATTGTATTGGTATTTCAAAAAGTTCCCGTCTTCCGCTTTTGCGCCGTATGTGCCGTGCGTGCCATCGCTCAAAGAAATATCTTCGAGTTCACCAGAAAGCGATGAGTAAAAAAAGTTTTCGGTGTAGAGTTTGTCGCTCCCCTTTTTATTCGCTCTTTCTATAGAAGGTATGCCGATACTCCACCCATAGCCAAAAATACTGGCGTTGTTGTGCTCCTGGCTATTGTAGAAAAGCGCAAGGTCTGGCTGAAGTCCATTGCGGCCGGGCGGAACAACCAGAGGGAAGGAGTTGGTAAAAGCTCCCGAAAAGTCGTTTACCCTGCCCACCAGCTGGCTTTGCACAGGCGCTCGTTCGTAGCCGTAATAAGGGTTTATTTCCTGGGCCAGCGAAACTGCCGGGTAAAAAAACAAGCCAGCTAAAACAGCCGGCGCGCTTAATACTATTATGGAAAGATACGACCCGAACTTCGATTGTTTTCGTTCCTTTGGCATAGAGATATTGTTATAGTCGGTTTATAATGACATGCTGACTTTTACCTTATCGTCTTCCCTACTTTCCACCCTAGGGTATGCAAGAATGGTTGTCAAGAGGTGCCGACACTTTGACGTCTCTCGAAAGAATGCTATACTGTTTGTAATGACGCAGGAAATTATACCCTTAGAGCTCAAAAAGCTGGGGTTTAAAGACAAAGAGGTTAGGGTGTACCTTGCGGGTTTGGAATTGGGGGTTTCTTCGGTGCAGAAAATCGCGCGCAAAGCAGGCGTAGTGCGGCCTACCACTTACGAGATTATCCGCATTCTCAAAGAGAAGGGCCTGTTTGCCGAAACCACGGAAAAAGGCAGGCGGTTTTTTGTGGCTCAACCGCCCGAAAAGATTTTGCATTTTCTTCGCGTGCAAAAGCGCGAAATCGAAGAGAAAGAACGCGAGTTTATCCGCATTATCGCCGTGTTGGAGTCCAAATATTATTCGGGCGAGCGCGGAGGCATTAGCATGTTTCATGGCGAAGAAGGCATGCGCATGCTCGAAGAAAAGGTTTCGTTTTCTTCTGCCCCGGAAATTCTGGTGTTTGCTTCCCGCGCCGACAAGCAGGAAATGCAAATGCGCGAAGAACTGTACAAAAAAATCCGCTTGCGTTTGGGAAAAGTACAGGTGAAAGAGTTGTATGCAGAAAAACTCAACGGGCAGTTCCCCTACGGCGAGCGAAAATCCCTTGCCACAAAGAGCGTGGTTCCGGGCACGCTTATCCTTTTCGACCAGGCCGCGTTCTTCCCTGCAGAAAACTTCAAGGGCTATCTTATCGAAAACCAGCTCGTCTGTGAGCTTCTCAAATCGTTCTTTCATAGCTTGTGGGAGCAGATCGCAAAGTAAGAGCTATAGGCTTGAAATATCTATAATGTCAATGCGCTTTAAATCCCCCAATACCTGGTGTCCCACCACGTAAGCGTACTCTTCGTCAATTTCCATTTGCCATATTTCTTGATAAAGAGGCGTAAGGAAACTTGTGTAGTGGGCTATTTCTTTGGGTGCCGCAGGATCTGATACATCCAGAACACGCATCCCTCGGGCACGATTACCCACAAATACATAATTACCTTTTACCTCGATTTCTCCTGCGTTATACCGAAGTTCAAATTTTCCAAGTTCTCTTGGAGAAACAGGGTTCGATATATCAAATATACGGAGTGCTGCACGGCCGCACCCCGAGCTTGCACCGTACTGTTCGAGTAGGTAAGCTACTTTTTCTCGTATAGCAATGTCATTGAAGTACCGGCAGGTATAGCGGTTTTCTTGGGGAAGTACGTATGTAGAAGCCAATTCATAGGTTTCGGCGTTTTCTTGAGAAAAGAGGTGGAAACGATCTTCTTCCACCACTCCCACGTATTCGCGACTTCCTTGTAATTGAAGTTCTCTTATCTCTGAAGGTTGTTCTCTTGGAATCTCGATTTCCGTGCGTTTCAATACAGAGCTGGGATTCGTAATATCGAGAACATGAATAGTAATTTTTTCGGCAGTGCCGTTGAAGGGCCTTTCTGTGATGGGAAGGTAAAGCGTGTCATCAACAACGAGAGCCGAATCAAAAATTAAACAGAAGCTTTCGCATTGTGGCGTATACTCCCCTACTTTTTCTACTTTTTTGAGATTCGATATGTCGAAAATCTCTATTTGATCGGTTTTTCCTTCCGGTTTTTCGTCGGATTCGAGATGAGGAAACCTTGTGAGGAATAAGTATTCTGTGGTGAGAGCGGCAATGCGCGGCTGATATTCAAGAGGAAGAACAGCGACCTCTTTGGGATTCGCGGGATTCGAAACATCAATAACGCGCAGATGCGAGCTAAAATCTGATATATAAAGCTTTCCGTTTTGCACCGCGAAGTCAGTCATAAGGTTTTCCGGGTAAAATTCAACTTCTTCATATGGAGCGGTATATGTTCCCACTCGGTCCAAAGCGGTAAGCGGCTCTACAAAAGGTGAAAATCCAACAAACGTACCCGCTAAAATTTCAATGCCAACACCCAGCACTAAAAAGATAAGAAATATCCCTCCTAGAATTTTTATGGCTTTATCGTTGAAGAATGGCATGTATGTGATTTTATCATAAAACAAATGTTTTCATAAGTCTGTTTAAAGTTAGCGGCGGCCCCCATAAATAAGTAGGGGGCCGCCACACATACACCGAGAAGGTCAGCAACCGTAAAGAAGTCTTTGCCATAATGGTAGCGCAGAGCAATGATACTCAATGTGCGTGGGGTGCGTTGCATGACGACCCTCGAGGGCATGGTAGAAAATCTCCGACTGTACGGAATACGAACTTCGCGTTCCTTTCCAGTACTGGTGATTCACGATCCATCGAGCTACTTTCCCCTGAGCTGTTCCATGGACAGCTATCCATCCTGCGTCAGTGAGATAGAGCCACATACCATTATTACCAGAGCCGTCTTTGGCGAAGCAAGCTTTTTCTACCCACTTACTTATATCGCTCGGAATGTTGGTATAATTAGACAGAAGGCAAGTTTACATAAAACGCGCTCCCCTTCTCTTAATTACTTAAGCCGAACACGCCTAGGGTTTGAGCCATAGTCATTGGCCAGAATAGCATTACAACAGGCGTGGTAAAATCAACGCCTCCCCCAATCTTAATCGCCCATACTCCACCTACCAATAGATAGGAGATAAGAGCTAAAAGTAATCCTTTGCGGCTGCTCTCTCTGGGACGCAATGCCGCACCTACGCAAAACCAGCCAGTTACAAAAAGAATTAGCATGAGAAAAGGTAGCCAATTGAGCGTCCAAGGAGATTCCCATGTTTGTCTAAGAAGCCCAATTGCGAACGGCCCCAGTGTTAATACAAATATACCTAAACTTAGCAGTTGAGGATTAGCGCTTAGTAGAGGTTTCTTTTCATTGAGGGGAAAGAGATGCATTATCAGCTGTCCCTATAATTCCTAAAATGGGCGGAGAAAATAAAAACTTACCCAGTTAATCAAAGTTTGGGCAATGGAAAGAATAAAAAAGACCGTGCCGGTGACAAAGAAAAGCGTTTTCCAGTCGATTTTATTCATATTGTTTTGAGTAATGTAATCGCCCTTTTTTGATCTCTGTTTTGTCTTTTACTTTTTCTGTTTTTCCAAAAGGTTACAAAAGTAAATCCCCAAAGAGCGAGCACAATAGGCAATCCAAACCAAAGTACGAAAATAACCATATTGAATACCGAACCATCGCCAGTACTGTAGTCTTGCGGCAGTTCATTAAGAATAATGTTTTCCAACGTAAACCCAACTCCCAACAGATACAGCGTATTCTGTACCAGAAACCAAGCGGTTAAAACAGTAACAATAAGGCTAACTGCGAAAAGAAGTTTTATTTTCATAATCTCTTTAATTTTTTGGAGTAGGAGAGGGAGAAGTTCCGGCTTCTCCCTCTTATGCTGTGAATAGGATACCACATGTTCGACCGCGCATGCCACTTGATCTCGCGACCCACTGAATCAAGCGGGCGGTTATCAGCCAAACCCTAAACCAAACAATCCGAAGAATTGAGCGACCTGCAATGGCCAGGCAATAACCAGGAGGAAAAGCGAGAAAGGATCAGATGTTTGAATGATTGGCGTTTCTCCTCTGCTAAAACCAGCGTTAAACAGAGCCACCCATATAATACCTAATACTACATAGAGAATTATTGCTCCAAAGATGCCTCGTCTCCAACTTTTCTGTGGCCGTAGGGCAGACCCAGTTAAAAGCCATCCCCCGCCAAAAATACTCATCATTGCGAGGGTGAATAGGTTGGAGCCCCAGAGAGGAGCGTCAATATATAAGTTCATTGTGAAGAACAAAAGAGGTGGTCCTAAGGTCGCAAGAGTAACCCCTAAACCCAATTGAAATACGCTGGGGTTCAAGAGTTTGCCGTTTTCTTCCGGTCTGCATATATACCAAAGACTTCCTGCTCCTATCCCAAGTAGCAAAAGATAGAAAAATAATACCAGCATAGTTTGTAGAGCAAAAGTTGATGAATCTATAACCCTTACTGTTTTTGCTTGCGGGGAGAGAGATGCATTGTCAGCTGTACCTACAATTCCAATTTGAAACAAACCGTCACCCCCCAGCCTCACTTTACTTGAAAATATAATTTGGTCTCCGGGATTAAGTTTTGCAATCACGCCTTGAGGGTCCTTTTCAAGAACCTCCCAACCTTTTTGGGGCCCGTCTGCGCCGGCAACCGCAACTCCAAGCTTGAGGTTCAAAACGGGGGTACTCCCTCTATTTACAACAGTTCCTACAATCTTTATCGATTCACCAGATCGAACGAAAGAAGGAACTTGGAGATTTTGGACTTCGAGCTCAACAGTTTCGTCAGCGAAAACCTTATCTAGTTGAAAGTTTAGCGCAACGAAAGCAAGAATTCCAATTCCCAGAAACCGTATCATCTTTAAATTAATAAAGCAATTCAATAAGAGTTCCTTTACCATCGTTATAGGCGCACTGGTAGTTCCCTGCATTTCCCAGATCGGTCTGCCAAATCGTGCCAACGAACCACATGGGGTTTCCATTCGAGTCCTTGAATGAGGCACGGACCATTGCTTCGGCGACTTCCCAATCATCAGTGCAATCGTGCCACATATCATCGTGATGAGCATCTCCTATAGTCCAAGCCCCAAAACCTGGGCTATGCGAATCCCTTGTAAAAGAGCCGAACAAGCGAATATGATAGCGTGGCCACGGAGCGTTGGCAGATCCAACAGGTGCTAGTTGATAGTCTTGTTTCCGCCAAACATCTTGCCCACCGTAATGTATTTTATCCCAAATATATACCCATTGGGTAGACGCATCGGTGATTGTTTTCCATTGTATGCTTGTCCAGTTTTGGAGATCAAACTGTACATCCCATGCGCTCCCTACATTATAGAAAATAACATTGATGGGGTCGAGTTTTTTGCCACTAGAATTATAGGTAAATGAAGAAAAATGAATGCTGTGCTCCCCTACTTCTGTAACCGGGATTTCAATCTCCACCACGCGATTTGCTGGCAAATTATCAATTTCTTCTTTAGTTTTGGAATATTGTGCCCGCAATTGTGCCGCCTGTTCTGCGCCAAGGTGTCCCAATTCCTCTTGCACTGATTCCCATTCTTCTTTCCATCGAGCTTGAAGTTCAGGCTTTGTTAATCTTACCTTCTCTGTGCGCTGCTTGACTGGCGCACCAGGTTTTACACTTTCCGTATGTCCTTTCCCGCTTACTTGATGGTCAGGCGTTTTTGCTTGAGAGGCGCGAGCATTCTGTTTTTGTTCAGTAAATTGGCGCTGTTGTGGGGTGAGGAACGACTGTTTATTTTGAGCAATAACGGGAGCAACAAAAAGAGTAGCCACTGTTAAAAGTATGCTACTCGAAAAGACGGTAAAGGAAATGACGCGAATTGGTTTCGAGGAAAAGAATGACATATGCATTTAAAAATAAAATTTGTAAACCTTTACATGTATAATATGATGGGCTAGGAAGTATGTCAATAACTATAAACAAAACTTATCCACAGTAGAATATAAAAGCACCACCGATGTCGGTAGAAAAAGACAGTTAGAGAAGATTGCTTAACCAGGTTGCCGTGAGCTTCGACGAATTGTTCGGCGGTGTAAAAAGTTGAGCAAACATTATTCAAACAAATCAGCATGGGTGCCGGTACGCACAAGCAACACTTCCACGTCGCTTACGTCGTAGATGAGCAACCAATCGGGCTCAATATGGCATTCCCAAAATCCGCCCCACCTGGCGACTAATCTGTGGGGTCGTAACTTCGTAGGGAGGTACCCAAGGCGTACAAGCATGTCAACCGCTTCATAGAGTTTTTGTTCATTCTTGCCGCGCCTCGTCATCCTTTTGATATCTTTCCGGAAACGCTTATGCTGGACAATGCGGCGCATAGATGATTATGGCAATTGCACGCCCTTCTTCCACTGATCAAAGGATTCAAACGTCTCAACATTCTTGCGTTCCTGCGTTTCCCGCATAGCGCGCCGCGTCTCCGCGTTGGGAAGGCGGACAGAAAGAGTAATTTCTCTGTCGCGCACAAACTGCTTGAGCAGAGCATTCATGACGGTGCCAAGAGGCACTCCCAACTCTCTTGCCGTCTTCTTTGCCGTGTCTCTTAACTTTTTGTCTGTTTTGATGGTTAGGGTTGTATTCATACCTTTATACTACTTTTAGTACGCTGTCCTGTCAACCCCGCGGCGGCAGAGTGTTTTAACGAATCGGCAGCTCTACAAAAAACGTA
>DASRUP010000104.1:0-3110 GCA_035655395.1 Minisyncoccota bacterium | reverse complement strand
GTCGAGGTCGCCGCGCCTGTTTCCTATTATCATTTTTCACCTCCGTGTTCTGGGGTGATTGAACCACAATTTTTACCTTTTGCCAAGAGTCGCACTGGTGCGTTATAGTAAACCTATATGCGAAGCCAACAGGTGAGTTTTAGCCAGCTAATGACGTATATTAGGTGCCCGGAGCACTGGCTGTTTCGCTACAGGCTCGGGATTCGGCGCCAACCACGCAAGGTGTTTAAGCGCGGCTTTGCCCTGCACGAAACTTTGCAATACCATTTTGAAGAAAAGAAAAAGGACGGAAAGGGCATTTCTTTGCCCGAAGCAAAAGAGTTTTTTGTGGCTTCGTTTAAAAACGCCATGGAAGATTACCAGCAAGAACTTGCCGAAGCCCGGCCGTTTTTAACGCGAGAGTACCTTTCCAAAGAAAAGCAGGTAAACGTGCCAGACATGGTAGACGCCAGCCTAAAAGGTTTGGAAGTGTATTTTAAGCAGTTAAACCCGTATATTAAACCAGACTTAATAGAACAAGCTTTTGAGTTTGGGGTGGAACCGGGCCTAACGGTGGGGGGCAGAATAGACCTTACCGACAAAAGCGGGGTTATTCATGAGCTCAAAACCAGCAAAGTTACGCCCAACAAACAGGATATTCGGGCCGACGCCCAAATTGCCATTTACCAAATTGGGTACCAAACCATTACCGGAAAAGCGCCCAAAGGAATTTCCAAAGATTATATAGTGGTTTCTAAAACCAACCCTCGCATTGTTCGTTTCAAGGTGGTGCACCCGTTTATAAACAAGCAGTCTGTTTTAAGAAACATCTTAAATATAATGAATGCCATAAATAACAACGTGTTTTATTGCCTGCATCCGGCCGAAAGCTGGATATGTTCAAAAGAGTGGTGCCCGTATTACAGGGAACACCAGCAGCTCAAAAAACTCGGCTTTGAAGCCTTTATGGCCAAATACGCCCCACGCTACTCGTCTCGAAAACTCGCTAGACAAAGACGGTAAAAATAATTAGGATATAGATAATCTCAAATTTACCTGAATGAAGAGGTGGAAGCTATGCCGCATATAGACGAGATTGTACGCAATATAACCCAGCTCATTGGACAAATTGAAGAGGCGAAAGGAGCAGAAGGAGAAGTTACCGCCACAGAAGCGAAACTATGGGAGCAACTTGATCCTCTCGGCAAAGAGGTGTTAGAAAAACTTACCCCTATTCTACAGAACGCATTTGCTTTGGTGGGCGGACATATAGAAGTTCTACATCGGGATCGGATACAAAACTTCCAGTACAGATTTAGACTCGGTAAATTGGGGTGGGCGGAAGAAGACAGGTATACGCCGTCTCGTTACGAGAGTGCTACAGTGAAATATGTCTCAAGCGCGTGGGTTTCATTTCTTCAGGAATTCGAAAGAAAGGGGCAGTATTTTGTTGAGCAGCTCCAAGAAAAGCTTGAGCAAGTGAAATCGCAGAAGGAGATGCACGAGCAAACGGCCAGGCTCTATGAAGATCTCACGAAGAAAGTTACCTGTATCCTTCACTGCTTGGGAGAGCAAGAATAGTAGGAACAGCGCTACTGAAGCTCATTCAAAGGTGCTATAGGTTTGTGCACATGCATAAATTCGTAGTACCTTTTTATTTTTGGGGGGAATATGGACAAATAAGGCGAGAAGGCATAGAATAACGGAAGGTATGGCGAACTCAAATATTACGGTAATAGCGGTTGGGGGGTCGTTGATTGTGCCGCATTTGTCCGATACAGATGGCATTGACGTGTTGTTTTTGCGCGCGTTTCGCAAAATGCTGCTGGGGGAAATAAAGAAAGACAGAAAGTTTGTGCTGGTTGCCGGCGGGGGCAAAACCGCCCGCTTGTATCAAAAAGCAGCTCGTCAAGTTGCAAAGTCAGAAAATAGCTCTCTGGACTGGATCGGTATTTACGCCATTTATGTAAACGCGCATTTGCTCAAGATTCTTTTTGGGCCAGACGCTCACGACGAGATTCTAACAAGCGACCCTTCGGTACAGAAATCGGCAAGCATCAAAAAGGCAAACAAAAGTGTTGTGATTTCAAGCGGTTGGAAGCCGGGCTGGTCTACGGATTACGACGCCATTCGCTTGGCAGAAAAATTTGGCACAAAAGACGTAATTATCGCGGGGGATACGCCGTTTGTATTCGAAAAAGATCCGCGCAAATTCCCCGAAGCAAAGCCTTTGCCAGAGCTTACGTGGAGCCAATACGAAAAACTGGTGCCCAAAAAATGGACACCCGGGCTTTCCAGCCCGGTTGACCCCATTGCAACGCAGCTTGCCAAAAAACTTAAACTCGAGGTGCGTCTCATCCGCGGAACCGACATGAAAAACTTTCAAAACGCAATCGAAGGAAAGAAATTTACCGGAACAGTTATTCGATAAGCAACTGTTTCTGGCGCAGGTATTGACAAGGTGTAATACAAAGTATTACACTACGGATATGAGAAAGGTAATCAACATATCCGTTTCCGAACGACTATATAAAGAAGTTGAGGAGGCGGTACGGCAGAATAAATACGAAACAAAAAGCGAATTGTTTCGCGATTTGCTGCGGGCGTGGAAAGAAGGGCGGTTTGGCGCGCCCGTGGGAAAATTTCGCGCCGATACGCTTTTAAAGAACGCGCAAAAGCACGCGGCAAAGGGCGGCCCTTCCGATCTTTCCCAAAAGCACGATCATTACCTGTATGGCGAATGAGCTATTGGCCGATTCCGACTTTTTTATCGCGCTCTACAAGAGCGATGACGCCAACCATGAAGCGGCCCTGGGCATGTTAGAGAAGATAGGAGAACAGGGAGCGAATCTTGCGCTTTCTGTTTTTGCGTACTCTGAAATTGCTACGGTGCTTTCCCAAAGGGTGGGGAAGAACACGGCGCGCGATTTTATGAAAGATGCGGCAATCTCGGGAGTGCGAATTCTGCATATGACCGATTTTCTATTTGAGAAAGCCAAAGAAACCTTTTTGCGGCAGCGTTCAAAGAATGTGAGTTTTACGGATGCGGGCAATATCGCTCTTGCCGCCGCCTATGGTTTTGATGCGATTGTGAGCTTTGATAGCGACTACAAAAAGAACGGCCTGCGACT
>DASRUP010000103.1:0-15800 GCA_035655395.1 Minisyncoccota bacterium | reverse complement strand
AAAAAAAACAGGGAGCCCGTAAGGATCCCTATTGCTTGCTTGCTTGCTTGCCTATCGCCTATCTCTCCAGTCGGGCTTGGCAAGTATGAGTACGGAGTTATGCCCTCCGAAGCCAAACGATGCGGTCATGACCACATTCACTTCTTTGTGGCGTGCTTTATTCGGAGTGTAATCTAAATCACACCCCTCTCCAGGGTTCTCGAGATTAATTGTGGGAGGAATAACGCCGTGTTCCATGACAAGGCCGCACAGTCCGGCCTCGTACGACCCACCGGCGCCCAGCATATGTCCAGTCATAGACTTTGTCGAGCTTATAGGAATCTGGAATGCCGCCTCCCCTGTCGCTAACTTGAGAGCTTTGGTTTCATGTATGTCGTTTTTGGGCGTCGAGGTGCCGTGGGCGTTAAAGTAGTCAATTTCCTCTGGTCTTATGTATGCCCTATCCAGAGCAAACCTCATTGCCGCAGCAGCTATTTGGCCAGTTTCCTCGGGATCCGTCGGATGGTGAGCATCCGAAGTCTGGCCATATCCAATTATCTCCGCCCAAGGCTGGACGCCTCTGCTTGCCGCGCTCTCCCCGCTCTCCAGTATGAGGATTGCACTCCCCTCCCCCATAACAAAGCCGTCGCGGTCTTTGTCGAATGGACGGCTTGCTTTTTGAGGATCGTCGTTTCGCCTCGAAAGCGCATGCATGGTACTGAAGCCGGCCACACCAATCGGGCATATCCCGGCTTCGGTTCCGCCGGCGATCCCTATATCTATCTCACCCATTAGAATCATTCGACAGACGTCGATAAGGGCGTCGGCGCTGCTTGAACACGAAGAGGTTAAACAGTAGTTCGGCCCGTTGGCGCCCGTTTCCCTGGTAACCTGGCCCGAAGCCATATCTGCAAGGAACATAGGCAGCAAGAAAGGGCTTACGCGTCGAGGCCCCCTATCTCTGAGAACATCATGCTGTTGAGACAGCGTAATGATGCCTCCAATACCAGTACTCACCACCACCCCGAACCGATACGGGTCTATATCCTGAATCTTCAACTGAGCTTGTGCAACAGCTTGTTGGGTTGCAGCGACTGCAAACCAAGTGAATCGATCGGCGTGACCAACCTCCTTTCTATCCATATAGTTGTAAGGGTCAAACCCCTTCACTTCAGCTGCAATGGTAGTAGTAAACCCCTCTGCATCAAAGAGTGTAATGGGGCCTACGCCAGAAACTCCAGCTTTGAGATTTGCCCAGTTGGTTGCAACATCCAAACCAAGCGGACTCACAAACCCAACGCCAGTGATGAACACTCTCTTGTTAGTGAACACGTTTCCCTCTTCTCCTTTCTAGGTTAATCCACCGTCTATGGTAAGAACCTGTCCGGTTATGTAGGCGGCATCCTCGCTGCACAGAAATCGCACAAGACCAGCGACTTCGTCCGGCCTGCCAAACCTTCCCGCGGGAATTTGATCGAGAATGCCCTGGCGATTCTCCGCGGGTAGCTGCGCGGTCATGCCGGTCCCGTCGATAAAGCCGGGAGCTATGGCGTTTACCGTAATCCCGCGCGAAGCGTACTCTTGAGCTGCTGACTTGGTAAAACCGATGAGCCCGGCTTTCGCAGCGGCGTAATTCGCCTGGCCGACGTTACCTTTAATGCCTACTATCGACGAGATGTTAATTATCCGCCCGCTTCGCTTGCTCACCATATGGCGAAGTACAGCGTTTGTGCAGAGAAAAGCGCCGCGCAGGTCGACATTCAAAACGTCGTCCCAATGTTCATCGGTCATTCGCAAAAGTAAGCTGTCGCGATGTATACCGGCGTTATTCACCAGAATATCAATGCGATCCCACTGTTCGCAGAGCTCTTTCACCATTTGCTCAACCAATTTTCTTTGAGAAACGTTTGCCTGCAGCAAACAGGCTTCGCCACCCCCGCTCACTATTAATTCCATAAGTTGCGTAGCGGGATCTTTCCCTGTATGGTAGTTCAGCCCAACCTTGACTCCTTCCCGCGCAAGACGCAGCGCAATCGCTCGTCCAATGCCGCCCGAAGCCCCGGTTACCAAAGCCACCTTTCCTTCCAACATTCTATGACCTCCTTAACATTCGTTCTGCTATCCCACGGGGAACCATCGCAAGCTGCACGCGTTCAATGCTCGCTACAAGTTCCCCAGAACTATTATTGTAGACCATACAAGAACCCGTAAAGTGCGAGAAGCACTCATGCATCAACTTCACTTCCAGCCGCAGAATATCGCCGGGAAGTGCTGGCTTTTCAAAGCTTGCCTCGCCCAACCGTTTATACATGCCGACAAATTCTTCTGTGCCTATATGAGTTTGCAACCAAAGCATTCCGATACCCTGGGCCGCTGCCTCCATCAGCTTGTGCGCAGGAAATATTTTCCCATACGGATCCCGAAAGTGTCCCTCACATCTCTCCTCCGCAATACGTAGTGTAGCCATCCCTGTTGCAGGGGCGCCTTTGGCCTTACGGTTGTACTCGAACGCATCCAGATAGAGAGCATCTTCCCCATACATCGGAAGCATCTGTGCGATCTCGGTGCGGCCGAGCGAAACATCGTGTAACATTGGTAGCGCAGAACCATCACCTCCTACGTATACAGTTTTGCCCGGGGCAAATTTCTCGCTTGCCAACTCAATCACCGCGTTTGCCACCTCTTCAGTGCTCGGGAAACTTCCAGTCGGAGTAGTCGCCTGAAGCTCTGCATGCAGTTGCCGAACTCTGCGCCGAAATAGACCTTCAACCATGGTGCGCGCCACAATATGGGCACATACAATGCCTACCCGAGAGTAAGTGGGGTCGAGCGTTCGAAGCACCGCCTCCCCGGCATTCTTAGATGCCGCCACCGATCCGTAACCCGGCAACATTTGCACCTGGCCATAGCAATGCGCCCACAGACTCGTTAGGTAAATAATCTTTATCCCGGGCCAGTGTCGCGATGCTTGTTTTGCAAGGCTAACTTGAGCATCGCAGTTAATGACAAAGGGCCACTCGAGATCATCTTCCTTGCCAGGCTCCAAACCACCTGCGGCGCTGAGGACCAGAACGTCTGCCTTTCCAAATCGCTGGGTCGTTTCTGCTACAAGCCGGTCTACATCCTCGGCTTTTGTGATATCGAACTGAAGCGATAGAACGTTAACGCCAAGCTCCGTAGCCTTTTCGGCTACTTTTTCTAAGCGATCAGCATGCTCATAGTATGTAAGTACAAGGTTAGCGCCCTCCTTGGAACAACGGTCAGCAATTGCTTCTCCAATGCCTCTTGCGCCAATGATTGCCACGGTCTGTCCATTGAATGAGCCCATCTCATTCTCCTTCGTATTACTCGCAGATAAATTTTGTGTCTGCGATAGCTATATTCTACCTAACACGCAAGGAAAACTAACTCAAGGTGCGAGGAAGCACGATGCGAAACCACTCGGTGTAGCGTTCGGGGTAGCGCTTAACCTCCCGCAAAAGCGTTTGCTTGTCTACCCATTCAAAGTCTTCCACCTCTTCAAGATTAGGGTGCACTTGGCCATCGTATTTTCCTTTGCATACATGATCGTACTCATGTTCCCACAAATCGTGGTCGAGCTTTACTTTATAGGTAAATTGCAAAAGCTCCTGCAATTCGCAGTCAAACCCCATTTCTTCCTGCAGCCTTCGATGCGCGGCTGCCAGAGTTTCTTCGCCAGGCCTTGGGTGCCCGCAGGCGGCGTTGCTCCACAATCCCCCCGAATGATACTTGCTTTTGGCGCGCTGCTGCAAGAGTACTTCCCCTTTCGAATTGAATATAAAAATCGAGAACGAGCGGTGCAGCTTGCCCTCTTGGTGCGTTTGCATTTTCTCACCTTCGCCTATAGGCTGGTCTTGTTCGTTTACCAATGTTACCTGCTCTTTCATATATATAAAGTTACCATAAACTCCTCCGCCCGAAAACTATGGGTAATAGAAAAGGAGGCTGTGGGGCCTCCCATTGTTTCGACACAATTCAATCCTCTAGGCAGCAAGCACAGGGATGTCCTTTGCTTTCAACCTTCTGTCCGCTTCCTCTTCCAGTTCCTCCTCGGTGAGGAGGACCTCGTACATTTCTTGCACAAAGGCTATGCGCCCACTGGGCGACAACCGCGAGAAGTCTGGCGGAAGCCTTCCGCCAAACCTGCCTTTCTCAATGAGAAAGTCCTCGTCGAGCTCTTCGATGAACTTATCGGCAAGCTCCTGCGTTAAGGGCGCTTTCTTACCATGGTCTCGGCGATGCCATAGAGGGTCGGGCAGATGGTTGTCGGCCTCCCCCGTCTGCATTAACTGAAACCATTTGTCCACCACGCACCATGCCTTGCAGATGTTCTCGGCTTCCACCCACGCAAAAGCCTTAACTTTGGGGTCTTCCTTGTTGCCGGGCATATCGCCCAAGCATTGGGGATAGATCTCTTTTGGTCCAGTGTTCTCGTAGGCCATCAACTTCTCCTTTATGGCTCGATAACGCGCCGAATTCGCCTGATGGTGCGTTTTCGCTGACTGGGGCAGTGATCCGGGTTTGGCGCATAGCGTTCCGGCTGGGGCTCGATCCAAGGAGTTGTTATCGGATCAGTTCTAACCGGGGTTGTTATTGGACTCGTCATTCGGCCCACCTCCTTTCGTTTTTGTGGCCTGTGCCTGTTCAAAGCTTAATTCGTCTTCTGCAACCTCTCCCCATTGTTTCACGGCTTCTTCAACATATTCGTTGGCAGTCAAGCCGAGAATACCCGCGCAAACCTTGCCCACCAGCTGAAGGCCCACTTGTTCGTGTCCCACCATTACATTTGACTTGGCAACCTCCCGAATTATCCAGAGCTCGGAAAGTTCCATGCGTACGGTTGTTGGCTTCTCCGTTGACACAGTTTCCAAAAGAGCACTACATATTTTAGTAAGCAGCTGCGGGTAAGGAGAATTCTGGCCAGGCAGGGCATCGGGTGGCCCTTGTCCGAACATAGACAAGTGGTCAGACAGATACAGAATCTCCCCTGGAGTTAATTCCATTGGAAATGTATCCATGCCGCACACCACCTCCCTTTTTTAAAATTTTGGTAAAGCGGCTTGGGACCGAAGTTTACTTTATCAAAGTGCTTACTCCTTAATGAGGATTGCCTCATTATACCTTTCCGCCTTTCTCTGTCAAACACAAAAAGCTTTTCCGATTACTTCAAATCTTCAAAATAGGCTTTAAGCCGCGAAAGCCCTTCTTCAATATCCTCTGGCGCGCGGCCAAAGCACAAACGAATGTGGCCTTCTCCTCCCGGGCCAAAATCCTCTCCCGGCACCACCGCTACTTTAGCTTTCTCTAAAACTTCAAAGGCAAAATCCATGGTGTTGGCCACCCCGTGTATTTTCGGAAAAAAGTAATATGCGCCTTCCGGCGCCACAAATGAAAGATAGTCTTTCATTTCCTGCAGCAAACCTCCCATGAGCTCTCTTCTTTTGCGGTACTCCTCCACTACCTTTGGCACAATTTCCTTTTCGTGCTGCAAAGCGGCAAGAGCTGCATATTGCGATACCACGGGCGCGCAATTTAAAAGGTTGTCATGCATGGGCACTATGTGCGCAACCAACTCTCGAGGGCCGTGCAAAAACCCAATGCGCCAGCCCGTAAGCGCGAAGGTTTTAGAAAAGCTCACAATACGGATAATATTGTCTTTGTACTCCCCTTCTGTCGCAAGGCAGAAAAGCTCCTTTCCATACACCAAATGGTGGTATACGTCGTCGAACACCAAAAGCAAATTGCGCTCTTTCGCCAACTGCCCGAGTTTTGTAAGTTCTTCTTTGGAAAGTATGGATCCCGTAGGATTATTGGGGTTGCACAAAAGCACTGCCTTTGTTTGCGGAGTCAAAGCCGCTTTGAGCTTTTCAAAATCAAGCTGCCAACCTTCCTGTTCTTCAAGCTGCACCTCAACCGCCACGCCTCCTGCCATTTCGATAATACTCTCGTAGTTTGCGTAGTATGTGGGCGTAAGCACCACAACTTCGTTCCCTTTTTGGAGCAAGGCCAAAAATACCGCAGACAAAGCCTCAATGGCTCCCGCAGTAACAAGAATTTCTCCTTCTGCATCGTAATCCATACCTTCCCGGGCAAGCTGCCTGCTTATTTCCTTGCGCAACTCCGGAATTCCGGCTCCCGGAGAATATTTGTCTACCTTGTTTTCTTCGATTGCCTGGATTACCGCCTGGCGAATAGCTTTGTCAGAATACAAAGAAGGCGTCCCCTGCGCTAAAGACACAACGCCCGGAATTTGGCGGGAGGCCATTTCAATTCTTTTAATTGCCGAGAGCTCTCGCATACCAGACAATTCTACTCCACAATGGGGAGTTTCACAAGAACTGTTGTGCCTTTACCTTCCTGCGACTCCACATGGAGATCGCCGCCGTGAAGCCGTAAAATATGCCTTGAAATAAAAATGCCAAGGCCGGTGCCTTCGGCCTCGTCGCGTTTGGCCAAAGGCGAACGGAAAAACTTTTGCCCTACCCGCGCCAAATCCGCAGCAGGAATGCCAATGCCGGTATCGGTAACTTCAATTTCTATAAAATTGTTATGCATATGCGTTTTTGCGTATATTTTTCCTCCCGGCTTGTTGTAGATTAATGCATTCTCGAGCAGATTCTCGAATACTTTGCGCATAGCGTCTTTGTCTACAAAAAGAGGCGGAATTTTTTCGGTTGAAGGCATTTTTTCAATATTCACACGGTAGTACGCCTTTGCCTGTTTTTCAAATGTCTTTACCGTACTCCAAAGCAGCTTTTCCAAATCGACTTTTTCTTTGTGTAGCACGATTTGCCCGGTTTCAATTTTCGACGTATCCATAAGAGACTCAATAAAAGTAACGAGCCGCTCGTTGTTTGCCAAAAGTTCTTTGGTGAGTTTTTGCTGTTGGGGAACCAACTTTCCCCCATAGCTGCCTTGCGCCAGTTCGGTTAACGCCCATTTAATATGCGTTAGGGGCGTGCGCAAATGGTGGGAAACAATGTTCAGAAATTCTGTTTTCATGCGGTCTGCCTGCTTTAACTCTTCGTTGTAACGCTGGAGCCTGCGCGATAAATCCTGGAATTTGCGAACGTCTGCCGCTTCCAGCAGGGACGTTCGCACCAAAAATATGGCAAGCAACATAACCCCCACGAGCAACACGGCATGGAAAATAAAGTCCTCAATAGTTTCCGACGTAACTGTAAGATATCCTAACGTAAGCAGCACAAGCCCTCCCAGCGCAACCGAAGGAAACAGGCGGGAGCGCCCTTCGCGCAGTCCAAAAAGCATATATGCCAAACTCGCTGGAGCCATGGCTGCAAAAATAGGGCCCAGCCATATAAACTCTCTTCCAAAGTGTATGGCGAGGGTAACGTTGGTAATAAGAGCTCCCGTGGTAGCAACAAAAAGCCCGAAAAGCCCGGTAAGGATATGCGCGCGTTCTCTTCCGTACGCTCGCCAAAGCTTTCTGCCGGCAAAGAAATAGCCTGGCAGAAAATACAAAGGAAAGAAAAGCTCCAGTATCCATACATAAGGCCCTACCACAAGCTGCGGTATTTCATTTATGTCGACAACCGTGTATTGCACAAAATTTTCCGGCC
The DNA here is from genome assembly GCA_035655395.1 of Minisyncoccota bacterium. Classification (GTDB taxonomy): domain Bacteria; phylum Patescibacteriota; class Minisyncoccia; order Minisyncoccales; family UBA10102; genus DASRUP01. Next base: position 8,220 of record DASRUP010000103.1, on the reverse strand, counting down.
ACACCAATACGGCCACGGCCATAAGCCCGGCTCCCCCCCAAATCAAAAGGCGCAAAGGCAGTTTTACCACATGCTCGACAGAGGGAAACGTAATAAGGAACAACAGATACGCCGGGGCTATAAATATGCCGGCCACCCAGTGCAGCACGGTCCATATGTCGTGCGCCACTTGGGGAACGTGGAACACCGCCACGAACACCGACCACACGGCAACCGCAGCCATGGTGCAAAAGTAATATCGATAACTGACATTCTTGCGTTCAACAAGGAGCACTGCCAAACCCATTACAAAGGCAAAGATACCAGCAATAAGCGGGGCAAAAAATTGAAAAGTCAAAAACGCCGCCATTCCCAATAGTATACCATAGAATAAATAAAACAGCGCTTTCTCTTGGTAAGATTCAAGAAAGCGCTATGCCGTAGAAAGGACTCTTGTCTTTTCGCGCTGCAATTCCTGTCGCAGCTTCGCAATGAGAGGGAGTAAGTCCTCGAAAGTTTCGAGGGCTTCAAACCTTTCGTCTGGTATAAGGTTCCCTCCGAGGTACTTACTTTCCGCTATCCAGCGGATCTCGTGCCAACGAGGGTCGCCGATCATACCGTGGTCTGCGATTCGGTCGTTCAGGCTGGCGACCGACAACCCCGCCACCCGCAGCTCCGATAAGAGCCATTCACTTCGAGTCATGGGCCACCTCCTAGTACTTACTTCCAGTGTGAGTGATTTTTGAAAATTGTCAAGCGTTTTATGCCAAGCTTGACCTTATTCCGCGTGCTCGCGCCGTAATGTCGAACTCCCCCTGGGTCATACGCGACGTGTCTACCCCCGCAGCTTGCAATAAGCCTTGCGCCATGCACCCGGCAAACTGGTCTTCAGCAAACTGTTCAATTGGCAGATTCGATACCACTCCTTCGGCATGAAGCGCCGCCTGGAATATAACGCTCTCTTTCGCCTCGAACATTGCCAGCTGATCCACAGAAAACGGCGGATACATGTCGTCTACGCCGAATATTCGCGGAAGGCGGGCAACATCGATTTCGTTTCCGCCCCCGGCAGTAAATACAACCCAGTCGTCTTGCCGGATAGCATCGAGCGAATTTGTGAAGATAACGCCGCGGCGCTGGTATGTTCCCCGCAATCGCCTTTCGATTGCCACCAGATCCGTACAGCCGAGCTGGCGCAAGTGCTCGATGCATCGCTGTCCTATATATCCATAACCCAGCACGCGGACAGGACGTGTCGAAAGTGCCAAACCATGCATACGCAATGCATCCTGTAGTGTTTCGACAATGGTATATACCGCACCCAAGTCCCCACTTACAATCGGGGGATCCATAGGAATACCGTAACGGTAGAATCGCCCGGGTATAATGCCGGCTAACGCAACTCCCCGTGCACCCACGGCAAGAGCGAACGCCTGAATTCTTTCCATAAAGAACACAAGCTCATCTCGGGTAAAATCTCCAGGAAATCCGGGAATTGCCACTATAGAGGTATTTACCCCTATTATTCCCGCCGTGTACCGTCCAACTCGCAGGAATCGAGTGGGGTGTAGATTTTCCCTCACATTTATTAAGTTTGGGAAATACCTTGAGAATATTTCCGGGGAAGCGGCATACACAATCCATAGGCACCTTGCTCTTTCTGTCTGTAGGATTCGTACAAGTTCCTGTTCCTCGGGGAAAAGAGGTAAGCCGTTCACCATGCTTCATTCTCCTTCCAACCAAAAATCTTAGCTGCTCTGGGGAATAGCATACTAGAAAAATGCTTTTTTGTCAATTTTGCTAGTCGCCGAGTTTTTTGTACAAAGATCCGGTAAAAATTAAAACGCCAATGCCCAGAGCAAGCAAAATCCACGGGTTTTCCGAAAGGCCGGTTTGATCCATAACCCCTTCAAACCCGTAAAATGTGGCTACCAAACCAAAAGCGCCAAGCAAGGTAAACAGCAACGGCCAGCGGTTAAACGCGGCCTTGCGCTTTTCTTGCACAAGCTTTTCTACAAGATGAGCCGTGTGTTCGGTTTTGCTCGTAAGGTAATGCGTTGTTTTCTTTGGCATAGTATTACGCAATAAGCGGAATTAACACAAAAAGCAAAAATTCCGAAGTAAAATGCGCGGTCACTGCGGCCTCCAGCCCTTTTTTCCAGTAAAGCCAGCCAAACAGCATGGCGGGGGTAAAACCCAACAGGGCAAAACGCGCAACCATAAGAAGGCTCATGGCAGGAAAACTTGCAACCACCGGCAAATGCGCAAACCCCGAAAGCAACGCCACACTCACAATTGCCCCCCATACAACCGCATCTTTTGGCTTTCCAACGCGGCCCTTGCCCCGAATGTATTGCGAAATCCATACCAATAGACTTACGCCAAAAAGCCGGAGAAGTATTTCTTCGCTTAAGGCGGCATACAAAGAAGCAAGAACTCCCTGCAGCGGAGAGAGCGCTATGGTTCTCACCATTCCCGTTGCCGGATCCCCTATTTCGACTGGCATTCTCCCTACTCCGGGAACCGCACCCGTAGCCAAAGAAAACAGTGCGTCGCTTACCAGAACAAAAATGCCCGCGGCCAGTCCAAACACCACGGCGCCAAAAAGCATTAACGCCACATCATGCGTAAGGCGTTTGCTTTGTTTCCCCTGGAGCCACGCTGTGAGAAAAGGAACGCCTAAACCCAGGCGCTCCGCCATAAAAAGTCCAAAAAACACCACACCGGCAAACGCGAGGCTAGCCTTCAAAAGAAACAGCAAGAAAAGAATGGCGTGGGGAACTGCCAGCATTTCAAGAACACTCCCGTGCAACAAAAAGAAAATGGGCCAAATAGCGACTACCACTACTACGCACGAAACCAATAGAATCCAAAAAAGTTTCCAGTCATTCATAAGACGCTTTTTAGTAATTCTAGCAATTTTGCGTGAATAACTCCATTGGAGGCCACAAAATAGTTTTTGCTAAAATCCCACGGCTTACCTTGAAAATCAGTAATCGTTCCTCCTGCCTCTAGCACAATAATGCTTCCGGCAGCGTAATCCCAGGGGTTAGTTCCAATATTTATATATCCTTCTGTTCCGCCCCTTGCCAAATATCCCAGCCCAAGCACCGCAGACCCCAGATACCGCACTATTTTTACGTACTCGGTAGAACGCACAAAGCATTTTTTTACCAGCTCTTTGTCTGCTGGCTTGGAAGACGTATCAATGGCAATCATGGCCGTATCCTCGTGTTGTTCTGAAACGTGAATACTATGCCCGTTCCAAAAAGCTCCTTTCCCCCGCTCTGCGACAAACATGGTGTCGGTTACCGGGTTGTAAATAACTCCCAAAATGGGCGTATTATTTTTTACCAACCCAATAGACGTGCCAAAAATGGGGATGCCGTTTACAAAGTTGTTCGTGCCGTCTAAAGGATCAATAACCCACGTGTATTCAGCCCCTGCATTTTGTTTTCCGCTTTCCTCTCCCAAAAATCCATGATCCGGGTATTTTGTTTTGATAATTTCAATAATGCGGGCTTCCGCTTTTTCGTCGGCTTCAGTAACAATGCTTTTGTCGTCTTTTACGCGCTTTTCTAACGAGGTTTCAAAATAGCTTTTGAGTATTTCTCCTGCCTCTTTTGCAGCTTCAATCGCCGTGTCTAACATACAAATATTATACCGCAGCAGGAAAACCTGGCAAAACTTTTATCAACAAAACCTTTGCCGGGGTTGACAAAAATATGCTTTCTGCTATAATGCATCTGCTCTTTAAAACGCAGCTATACCCTCCTTTCTTGAGGTTCTTAGCTTCAAGAAAGGAGGGTAAGATGCCCCACACGATAAAAACGGGGAAGCGGACTTAGTCAGTCCGCTTATAAGACCCCCTCCTTTGCGAAAAGCTATGGCAGCAGCTATAGGGTTCGCAATATTAATTATCGTAGCGGGGGTATTTCTCCCCGATGTGCTCCACGCACTCGAGGAACTTCTTCTTACCCTCCTAAGTAAAGCAACGTTTTTTGTCAGTACACTCAATGTACCGACAAACTAACGTAGCAGTTACGAAAGGGTGTGTTGTCTTTATGATAACACCCCTTTTGCCTTTTATGAGGCCCATTTAATAGAACAGCCCATGGAAGGTTTGAACTCGTCTGCGATTTCTTCCCCAGCCAGCAGCTGCTCAATTTTCATTTCCATAGTGTGTTCAGAAACTGCGTCGCCAGGTTCCAAAGCATCGTCGATTCTTCCATGAAACACCAGCTTTTGCTCCCGGTCGAATAAAAATGGGTCTGGAGTGCAAGTGGCGCCGTATGCCTTGGCTACTTCCTGCGTGTTGTCTAACACATATGCAAATGCAATGTCCCGTTCGGCGGCAAAACTTTTCATGTTTTCCATGCCTTCGCCCGGGTATTCAGGATCGTTGCTGTTGATTCCAATAAACCCTATCCGCTCGCCAAATTTTTTGTGCAGCTCAACAATGGCCGGCATTTTTGCCTTTACATACGGGCAATGGTTGCACATAAAAATTACAAGTAGCCCCTCCTTGCCCGCAAAGTCGCCGTCTCTATTTGTATGTTGCCTGCCGTCTACTCCCTGCAGCTCAAATCCCGGCGCCTTGTCCCCTTTTTTCAATTTTGGCTCTGATTTGGTGAGCACCATACGCTATATGATTATGTTAGCTCAAAATCTCAACAGTGCCTTCGGCACGAAGTCTCTCGACAAGCGCGTTCAGTAACTGGCCGATTTTCTGCTGGCGCACGTATTGCTCAATTTCCCCTTTCACTCCGTCGAATTCCGGCACCTCGGCTCCCCCGGCCACCGCGTCGTCGTACACCTTGCGCGTTTCTTCTTCTGAAACCTGGACGTTATTATCTGCGGCCTGCCTTTCTGCGACCTGGCTTACAATAAGCTCTTGGGAAATTGCGGAGCGGACATCTTCTGTTGTAATGCCCTGTGAAGCCAGCTGATCCTGCAATTCCTGTTCCGACTCAAACTGCGTAACGATTTGCCGGTAACTATCCTCCACCGCTTGATCTGGCGCGCCTATCCCTTGCTCTATGCCATATTGCGCCAGAAGCGTTTTGTTAATCATATCATCCAACACCTCTTGCCTTAGCTGTTCTGCATCAGCCGCTTCGAGCGCTATGCCTTGAACCTCGTAGTTGCTTTTTGCCTGCCCAAAACGCGCATCGAACAGCCGTTTTTCGATGCCCTCGCCATTCACTTTGGCTACCAATGCTCCGGAAGGCACGCCCGTTTGAAAACTGCCAAGGTTAAGCAAGCCAGACGAAACTGCCCAGTAACCGGCTCCCCCTATAACCAAAACGCCCATAACTACCCCAATGAGCTTTTTGGGCATTGGCTTCTTTTGTTCGCTTTGTTGTTCTGTATTTGTGAGTGTCATGGCTATAATATAACAAAAATGCTACTTAAAAGAAACTCCCCTACAAGGGCTTAAGTTCTTCTTGATATGCCGCCAGATGATTCGTTAAGAAATCCTCCCCAATGCCTTCAAGAGAAAAGTGTGTGGGATTTTTAGCTCCTACGAGCTCACCGCGCAAAAGAACAGATACAAACCATGGTTTTTGAGCGGGCTTCGTAATCCACTTGGGCAACTTCTCAAACCCTTTCCAGGCGAATTGCTCATCTCCGTCAAGAGCATACTCCTCGAAGTCCTGAATGATATCGGTAAACCGTATGCCGGATTTCGTTACGGCTTGCTCCATCTCAAGCCACTGGTCGTTCCGAAGCGCGGATTCCGATATCCCAATGTATAGTACACCGCCTTCCCTTAACCCTTGAACGCCGACAGATAAAAATGCAAAAGCTCCCCTTACGGTATCTGGGGGCTCTGAAACACAAACGTCAAAAGAATTATGGTAACGTTCAGGCAACGGACGCGCGATATCTACTTGTACGACTTTAATCGGCACAGGCACTTTTTGGGATGCTTTGCGCAAAAACTCAATCACGCGCTTGTCCTTTTCGAGTACCGTAATGCTCTTGGGCAAACCGGAAAGCGAACAAGCTACGCTAAAAATGTCGTCGTCGCCAAGGCAAACAATATCGCGGTTCAAAAGATCATTTTCCCGCAACATGAGGGAAAGCTTGTGTTCAATGGCACCAGCAAGAAGAGGGAGCTGATCGTACTCGTTGTCGGTGAAGATCGCCTCTTTCCGGAAAACGCCAAATTTCTTCATTACTTCTTTGAGCGGTGTTTCTTTTTGGACTACGTACCGAGGAAGCAGTTTTTTATTCGTAAGGCGCACAAGCGAATCTTTGGCGCTTACCACGCCCATTTCCTGCAGTTGCTCAACCGACTGTATAACCCTCGAAAGATACCCGCATTTTCTTGAAAGCTGCCAAATATCAAGATTGCCTCCTTTTGTTTTCAGGAGAGTCCGAATGATTTTTTCTTGCATGCGGGTAAGTGTCATCTTTTTTTGCCTCTTGTTATTTTTTTAAATTCCACTTTTTGGGCTTCAAATTGATCCGCCAGGTGCCGTACAGCTTTTTCGGTATCCATAAGGCCGCATGTGAATACGTCTACAGCCGCATAGCCGTGTTCGGGCCATGTATGAATGGAAATGTGGGATTCCGCAAGCAAAACGTAGCCGGTAAGGCCTTGGGGAGAAAACTTATGAAATTTTGTATGGAGAATCGTGGCGTTGCAAATATGCGCAGCCTCCTTTAACGATTGCCTGATAAGCTTGAGATCGTTAAGCTTCTTGCAACCAAAAAATTCCGCAATAATATGGGTTCCCAAATGACTTTGCTTAATTGTCCTCTTTGTGGTTGCCATATTCTTAGGATACGGGCAAAGAGGCTCAACCGGGGAAGCACGAATACTCCCCATCCGCGCTGCATAAATTCCTGCCGCGCGGCAAGCTGTGAGCTTCTAGAATTCCAATCTTCTTCGCTACTCATAGACATGAGCATTGCTAAAGAGTATAACCATATTTGACCAAAAAGTCAAGGTTTTTGCTGTATTGCTGGCATCCTCGGTTCAGAACCAAGGTTTTGAGAGGGATTCCAGGGCTTTCCAGGGGTGTCTTACTGACCCGTCTCGGTCGCTAATATCTTCGCCGGATCAAAGTTATAATCAGTATTTTTACTGAAATAATCACGAATAAGGTTGGAGCTAGTACAAACTGATCTAAGATTTCTCGCCATTTCTTTAATCGTTTTATCTATGTATTCTTTAGGATGTTTTTCTTTAAGAATATCATGCAGTAACTCATTCCGTTGAACTCTCAAAAGATTGATCTCGATCAAGCAATCATTTGTATGCTGGGAATTTTTTCTGTAACTAACAACTTTTTCATCTTTTGGATCAATGTCTAGTCCCAAAATGACTAAGGACTGTTTGAACTCTTTAAGTTTTTTACCCTTGCTCGCATTCTCTCTGATAATGGTTTCAATAAACGAAGTAAGAATTAGAACGTTTCTATAGTTTGCGCCCCGTTTTTTAAAGATTTCAAACTGTTTCTTTACGAATTCTTGATTTTCCATAAGCTACTCTGGTCCTTTGTACATGTAGAGAGAGTCACCATTCTTTTTTGCTAGCCATGCACCTATTATGAACCTTTGGGCAGTCAAAAAGTGATCATGATAGAAAGCTTCCAAGGTTTCATCGTATTTTTCTTCTCCCAGTTCCTTCTTAATAGCGTCCCAAGGGTTGTCTGCATTCGTATACCGATCTAAAACAGAGTGTGCTTTTTCTGCCATCTTATCGCGGATAGCATCAAGTTCCTTCAGGTAGCCTTTTAAGTCTTTTTCTTCCTTCAATTTAGTGTAGGCACTTGCAAGAACGGCAACTTTAAAATTCTTGAACTGTCCGTCCCCTTCGAAAGACTTGTATAAATCTTCAACTAAATCACTATTGCATTCTCGCATCCGTTCAGAAACCACACATATTTCGTTCCAAAGAAGATTAAGCTCTCTGGCGATAGTAATGTCTTTTCGTTGTGATCTACTAAAATTGAACATGATTCTAATCTTTCGTCAGAAAACGGGCACTACGTACTTTTTACTTCTTAGCTCGTCTTGGTCAGATGCTCAAATAATGTTTCATTTGTTTTTTGAGGTATCGTCTGCCAGATCCGCTTTTGAGAAACTTTTCTCGTCCAAGCGCATCACGTTTATCTATATATGCCTCGGCATAGATTAATTTCCAGTGTTTCTTTAGAGCGGTTGTCCTTCCTCCTTTTCCTTCTTTGTGTTCTTTCACACGTTGTCTCAAATCCGAAGTAAAACCTG
>DASRUP010000102.1:0-11656 GCA_035655395.1 Minisyncoccota bacterium | reverse complement strand
GGTATACCCGCCGGCTCTGCCGCGCGAGATAATAGAAATTTTGCGCACCGGATCTACATGCCGAAGGGAGGCTGCAACCAAAGCGTGCCCCGCTTCGTGGTAGGCGGTAACTTCCTTTTCTTTTTTGGAAAGTACGTGGCTTTTGCGCTCGGGGCCAAGGAGCACCTTGTCTATGGACTCAAACAGTTCTGCCTGGGAAACCTGCTGCTTGTTTCTTCTCGCGGTTAAGATGGCGGCTTCGTTCATTAAGTTTGCCAGGTCCGCTCCCGAAAATCCCGGAGTGCGCTCGGCAATTTCCCGCAGCCTTACGTTTGGAGCTAACGGCTTGCCTTCTGCGTGAATTTGTAAAATTTGTTCCCGGTCGTTTACATCGGGAAGATCCAAAATAATCGTGCGATCAAATCTGCCAGGCCGGAGCAGCGCGGGATCCAGGACGTCAGGCCGATTTGTAGCCCCCATCACTATCTGTGTGTCGTCACGCTCAAAACCGTCCATTTCCACTAAAATTTGGTTTAAGGTTTGTTCCCGCTCGTCGTGTCCGCCGCCAAACCCAAACCCGCGCGTTCTTCCAATGGCGTCGAGTTCGTCTATGAAAATAATGGAGCGGCCGGATTTTTTCGCGGTTTGGAATAAATCCCGAACTCTCGAGCTCCCGACCCCTACAAACATTTCTATAAATTCAGAACCGGAAGCGGAAAAGAACGATACTCCGGCTTCACTGGCGACAGCTTTCGCGAGGAGTGTTTTGCCAGTACCCGGAGGTCCTACCAATAATACTCCACGGGGGATTTTTGCTCCCATTTGCAAATACTTTTTTGGGAATTTTAAAAAATCCACCACTTCCTGTACTTCTTCTTTTGCTTCTTTTAACCCCGCCACGTCTTTAAAACTTACTTTTTGTTTTAACTGCCCTTCCGCTCCAAATAACTTTGCCCTGGCTTTGGTAAAGTCGAACGCCTGTCCAATGCCAGACCTTGCCTGGCGAAACATCATCCAGAAAAACACGAAGAACAGCAGCACGGGAAGTAGTATAAAAGTTAAGGGGCCAAGCAATGTTACAAACCCGCTTTCTTCTCTGGGTTCAATTGTTACGGTATTTAGTTTGTCTTGCTGTACGCCCAAATCAATCAATGTTTCAGGCAATGCTCCTTGTGCTTCTTTGGTGGATTCTTTGGTTGAGTCGTCTTTGTAAGTAATGACAAGTTTGTTGCCAGAAACTACAATTTTTTCTATTTGGTCTGCGTTTATGTCTTGCACAACTTGGGAGAGCGGAACTTGCTCGGTTGCGCCAAAGGGATCTGAAAGCAACGCAAACAGCGCAGAAATGGAAAGGAGTATTAAGACCACAAACAAAAAATTCTTCGAAAGCTTCTTCATAACAATGTAATTATATCAAATTTTTCTATTACTTCAATACAGAAGACTTATCGTATTCTGGGGTTAGGAGGGGAGAGATAAGATTAGCATGCCCTTACTATTGACATTTTTCTTATATAAGTGTATAATATGGACACAAAATGAGGCGTCAAATTGCCTCAAGTATGGAAGGAGGTCGTGATGACCACAGTAAAGGAAGAGCAGTGGTATGCTTGTCCCGGAGCTACACCCTTGGGCGATGCCCGATGCCGAAATCAAGAAGGGCAGTGCCCAGAGCATGGTGAGGTTTACACCCAGGCTCCTAGGCCCGACATCGTGATGCTTCGCTTCACGATTAATCCGAATCAGTCGAAGCGACTCGAGCAGGCAGGGATCCGACGCATCGTTCTCGACCGGGAAGCTTTGGAGAAAGAGCACGTGGCAACCGCCAAACGGGTTGGTCGGGATCCTTATTTGTACGATACCGACCGGAGACATGTTGCTGACGCGGGCGTCCGGGTCTTTGGCGAAAAAGATCCGGAGAAGCTCTGTGTTCTCCCCGCTTGGGAGGAAATGGAAAAGAGCGGATATCAGCTAGTTGACGTCCAACTCACGGAGCGGCGCGCCGGGGGCATGGACATATTGACACTCGTGGTCTCGAATATGCTAGACATGCCGTTGATCGAGCTGTCTGACCTCGCCTGGGAGCGTGTCAATATGTGTCTGGGTTGCCGGTGGAGGTATACCACTGTTTGGGCTAACCCGAGGGGTAGAGATACCTTGATTCGGGAACTCGCCGTCGACGACTGGACGAATCGCTTTGGCGAAGACGGTTACATCGTCCACACGGTCAATACCCGTCATCGCTCAGACGAGCGTCCGTCTCACACCCTCGGTTTTGCCGGAGGGCTCTGGGAGCTCGACTAGCTCGTCACCCCATACTCAGCACCTTCGTAGATCTTTCGCAAGTCCCATGACAGCCAGTTATGGGACTTTATATTTGCGAAAACAAGGAATTGCAGTATATTGGCCATATGAGACGAGAAGAAAAAGAACAAGAGCATCAGTTGTTGCTTGCAGAGAAAAAGCGCGTTCCCGAGCTTTTTGAGATGCCGCCTATGATAGATACACTCCAGCTGTTGCAATGGATTGGCATTGAAGGAGTGTTTGGGGAGTACCCTTTTGGACACTTAAAATACCTTCCAGAAGATTTTATTGTAGAAGAAATTTCCCTCGATAAAAAAATTTCTACAGTTGATATAGGGTCTGGGGTGCAAAATCTGCAAGAGCAAGAAGGGTCGACCATATACGCGGAATTGGTAAAAGTAGGCCTTACTACCTTTCATGCTAAAGACGAAATCGCCAGATTTGTTGAAATTCCTTCACAAAGTATTGGGACTGCCGGATTAAAAGACGAAGTTGCCATTACCAGCCAAAGGATAAGTTTGCGAAAAGTGCGCAACCTGCAGTTGTTAGAAAATCTTGCGTTCGAGGATTTTTTTGTAAAAAATATTGTGCGCGGTAAAGGTGTTTTGAAAAAGGGCCAGCTCTGGGGGAATAGGTTCGTTATTACCATTCGCTTTGCAGGGCCCTTGCAAGCAGCAGAGAAACTGCGTATTGAGCAAAGCCTTAAGGAAATATCGGAACAAGGGTTTTGGAATTTTTATTCGTTTCAACGTTTTGCAGCCCCCCGATTTAACGGCCATATTATGGGAAGGCATTTATTGCGGGGTGAATATGAGCAGGCAATACGAACTCTTCTTTTCTACCGGGGCGGCAGAGAGCCAATGTATTTTCAACATATTCGAAAGGACACAGAAAACCATTGGGGGAACTGGAAATATATATATCAACAAATGCGTTCTTTTCCGTCTCAATTTCCAACAGAACTCCAGTTTTTAGAATATCTTGTAGAACGCCCAAACGATTTGCGTGGAGCGCTTCGCGCCATTGCAGAACAAGTGAGACTTTGGCTATACGCTTACTCTTCGTACCTTTTTAACAAAAAACTTTCCCAGTCGATTAAGGAGGGCGAAATACTATTTGAACTTCCGTTTGTAACTTCTGGTAACCCCAAAGATTGGGAGCATTACGAAAAGTTCTTGAAACAAGACGGCATTACGCTTCCCACATCTCTCTACAGAGATTTGCCGTTTTTACGTTCATACTCAGCGGGTATTTTCCCCACAGCCCCTACCTTGCAGCAGGTGGAGATTCATAAGGCGGTATTCTTAGAAAATATGATGGTGCTCGCTTTTTCTCTGCCAAAGGGAGCGTATGCCACCACATTTTTGGCGCATTTGTTTCAGCTTTCTTCTGAAGTGCCTCTTCCGCCGGGAGTGAGTACAAACCGTATTGACGCAAAAGAAGTTGTTGGGTTGGGATCTTTAGGGCCGGTTCTCGAACGATTCCGCCCTGTTATTACTCGTTTTGAACAGGCAAGAGAGCCCAAAACAAACTAATTTCTCAGATGAGATAAGTACATTATACCATGCTATTTAATCATGTCAGGGTTGAGGTTGGGAGGATTTAAGGCTATAGTTGATGTATGAAAATAGGTTTGGTTTTGTTCTTGGTTTTGGTTCCTTCCCCGGGGTTAGCTCAAGTTGTAATAAACGAAGTAGCCTGGATGGGGGTGCCAGTGGAGAGTGTAGAAGAAAGGCAGTGGTGGAGATACGAATGGCTTGAACTGTACAACGCGGGGGCGGAGCCGGTTTCTTTGAATGGGTGGGTCCTGGAATTATCGCGGGACAAGGTGGATTTGCATGTTTCTTTGCGGGGCAGCATTGAGCCTCAAGGATATTTTGTAGTGGCCGCTTCTAGTAAAATCCCCGGGGCCGATGTGAATTATGCGAGCTTGTCAGGAAAATTTGTAAATTCGGGGCAAAAAGTACAGCTCAAAAATGCTGCGGGCGAGCTGGTGGAAGAAGTTGATGCCAAGGCCGGGTGGTTTGCAGGCGACAACGATGTGAAGTCCACTATGGAACGAAGATTTCCCGAGCGCGAATCTAACAACAAAGAAAACTGGGGTTCCTCCCAAACCTTAGGCGGAACCCCCAAAGTCCAAAACAGTGTGTTTGGCAAAGAAAAAGTTTTGGTGCTGCAGGCAAATGCTTCGGCAGGATCCACAGATTTGCCACAAGCAAAAAAGGCCTTTCCTGGGGCCTCGTTTGTGGAAACTGCAACGAATAAAGTGTTTATTCTTGCACTGGCTGTTGCTCTGGCATCGGCTCTGTCGATTCTGTTGCTTGGTCGGTTTCTGCTCCGGGAACAACCAGGCGAAGGCTCATCCGGTGCTCTGAAGGATTGAGCTCCAAAATTTGGAATGGGTAAGATTGCCCTGCCTTTAACATTTCTTCCATTTTTGACTTGGTGCCGAATTCTGAAATGTGGCACAGGCCCTGAATTTTTTCTTCGATTTCTACAAAGGCGCCAAAAGGATTAAGCTTGGTAACTTTCCCTTCTACTTTGTCGAATTTCTTGTATTTCTTTTCTACTTCTTTCCAGGGGTCTTCTTTAAGCGCTTTTAAGGAAAGCGAAGCCCTGCCTTGTGACAAGTCCACAATCTTTGCTTTCACTTTGTCGCCCACTTTCAAAAGCTGGTTGGGATCTTCGATAATTTGCCAGTCGATTTCTGAAATATGGATAAGGCCTTCTACCGGTTCTGTTGCGGGGTCTCCGAGCGGAAATTTGATAAACGCTCCAAAATCCACCACGCCGGTAATTTCTCCTTCCACCACGTCGCCCACCTTAAAGCGCGCAAGCTGCTCTTTTACTTTTGCGCGTTCTTTGGATCGTTCAGAAAGAATGATTTTTTCTTCTCTGGGGTCCAAGTCAAAAATCTGTACTTCCAGCTCTGTGCCCATAAAGGCCTGCAGCGCGCGCAAGATTTTGGTGGCGTCGCCATCTTCCACGCGGGGGTAGTGTTCCTGGGAAAGCTGGGAAACGGGCAAAAACGCCTGCACGTTGTAAAGCTCTGCCAAAAGGCCGCCCTTGTTCGCTCCAATAATCTTTACCTTGAAAATTTCTTCGGAGTCCTTTTTTCCCTTGAGGCGGTCCCACGTTAATTCTCTTCCCGCTTCTTTGAGCGAAAGCTCAATATAGCCCTTGTCGTTCTCCAAGTCTACGATTTTTGCGGTCAGTTTCTCGTCTACCTTAAGGTCTTTGAGAGTTCCCCTTTCTTCGAGAAATTCGCGGCCATAGATAATGCCGGTGCCCTGCGGGCCCAGATCCAAATACAAAGCCGAACGGCCAATGCCAACTACGGTGCCCTCTACCAGGTCGCCCACTCTGAAGGGTTTAATAATTTCCAGCTTCGGTTTGTCCAGAACCGCGGTTTTTGTCATACCCTATACCTTACAAGAGATTGAGTTTTTTTGCAAGAGGTGGTACAATGCAAAATCATGCAGATAGTTTGGAAGGGACAAGCATGCTTTTTCCTTGCGGCTTCTCGGGGAAAGCAGGAACAGGTACGAATTGTTATCGACCCTTACGAAGAATCTATTGGGTTAAAACCTCCCCAGGTGGAGGCAGATATGGTGTTGGTAACTCATGACCATTTCGACCACAACAATGCAAAAGCAGTAAGAGGGGAACCCATGGTTATTTCGGGTCCCGGTGAATACGAACTCAAAGGCGTGTTTATTAAAGGTATTGCTTCCTGGCACGACAACGCAGAGGGCAAAGACCGCGGAAAGAATACGATGTATGTAATAGAGGCCGAAGGGTTGAGGCTTTGCCACCTGGGCGATATAGGGCAAGATGAGCTTTCGGCAGAGCAGGTGGGGCAGATAGGAAATGTGGACATCTTGTTTATTCCGGTAGGTGGGACATATACCGTAGCAGCCAAGGGGGCTGCCAAAATTATAAGCCAAATCGAGCCCCGAATGGTAATTCCTATGCACTATGCGTTGCCCAGGCTTAAAGTAAAGCTAGAGCCTGTCGACGAGTTTTTAAAAACAATGGGGGTAAAAAACGTAGAGCCTCAAGCAAAACTGTCTTTGAAAGCAAAGGATTTTTCGGTAGAAGAAATGAAGGTAGTGGTGCTTACTCCCTAGGGAAAAACAATGGCAGACGACACCAAAAAACCAGGATTGGGCCAGGTGGAGACTCGCGAGATTGTCGAGGAGATGCGAGGGTCGTACATCGACTACGCAATGTCGGTGATTGTGGCGCGCGCGTTGCCCGACGTAAGGGACGGCTTAAAGCCTGTACATAGGCGTATTTTGTTTGCCATGCAGGAAGAAGGCTTAACGCACGGCGCCAAATTCCGCAAGTCTGCAACAGTTGTGGGATCCACATTGGGACGTTACCATCCTCATGGAGATATTTCCGTGTATGATGCTTTAGTACGCATGGCGCAGGATTTTTCCATGAGATACCCCTTAATCGACGGCCAGGGCAACTTTGGTTCTATTGATGGCGACCCGCCGGCGGCCATGCGGTACTCGGAAGCCCGCATGTCGCGCATGGGCGAGTTAATGCTGCAGGACATTGGCAAAGACACGGTGGATTTCATGGACAACTACGACGGCACGAGAAAGGAGCCTACGGTGTTGCCCTCGCCCTTGCCTCAACTCTTGCTGAACGGCACTCTTGGTATTGCTGTGGGTATGGCAACCAATGTGCCTCCGCATAACGTGCGAGAACTTATTGATGCCACGGTATATCTTTTAGACAATCCCAAAGCCACCACCGAAGATTTATTCCAGTTTGTGAAAGGGCCCGATTTTCCTACGGGCGGCACTATTTATAATAAACGGGAGATTCTTGAGGCTTACTCCCAAGGCAAAGGCCCCATTACCATACGGGGAAAGGCAGATATTCTGGAAGGTTCTGAAAAGAAGCGCCCGCAAATTGTGATTACCGAAATTCCCTATCAGGTAAACAAGTCCAGCTTGGTGGAGCAGTTTGCAAAGTTGGTGCAAGACAAGAAAATCGACGGCATTAAAGATATCAGAGACGAGTCGGACAAAGATGGCATGCGCGTCGTGTTTGACTTGCAGCGTGATGCCCAGCCCCAAAAGATTTTGAATCGTTTGTATAAGTTTTCCGATCTTCAGCGCGCCTTTCACTTAAACATGATTGCTTTGATAGATGGCCTGCAGCCCAAGGTGCTTTCGTTGGCCGAAATGCTGCAGTATTTTGTGGCGCACCGAAGACAGGTAATATACCGCAGAACCAAGTACGAACTGGACCGCGCCAAAGAACGAGAGCATATTTTGGAGGGTTTGCAGAAATGTTTGGCAAATCTCGACGAAGTGATACGCATTATCAGAAAAGCGGCAGACCGAGCCGAGGCGCAACTAAACTTGATGAAGCGTTTTCGCCTAACAGAAATTCAGGCGAACGCCATTTTAGACACAAGACTTGCACAGTTGGCCCGCTTGGAACGCCAGAAAATTGAAGATGAATTAAAAGAAATCCGGGAGAGAATTAAAGATTTGGAGAGTATTTTGGCAAGCCCCAAGAAAATCGATACGGTTATTAAAAAAGAACTTGCAGAACTTGCCGAAACCTTTGGCGACGACCGGCGCACAAAAGTAGTGGCGCAAGCCATTGGCGAAATTGCAGAAGAAGACTTGATTCCGCAGGAAGAAACCATTATCACGCTTACCCAAGGCGGGTATATTAAGCGTATTAACCCTGCCACTTACAAAATCCAAAAGCGCGGAGGCAAAGGCATTTTGGGAATGAAAACCGTGTCCGACGACATTGTGGAGCACTTTATTTCCGCCCAGACGCACGACTCTTTAATGCTGTTTTCAGATTCCGGCAAAGTGTTCCAGACGCCCGTGTATGAAATCCCGGAAGGCACGCGCGTGGCAAAGGGAAGAGGCTTGCTGAATTTTCTTGAAATGTCTGCAGAAGACAAAGTGCTGTCGCTGTTTGCCATTGGCAAAGAAGACGTGGAGGCCGGAGTAAAATATCTGGTGATGGTTACCAAACACGGAGTGATAAAAAAGACTCCGTTGGAAGATTTTAAAAACGTGCGGCGGTCTGGCTTAATTGCCATTTCTTTAAAGAAGGGAGACGCTTTGTGGGCTGTGCGCAAAACCACGGGCCAAGACGAAATTATTATTACCACGAAAAAGGGCCAGGCAATCCGGTGTAAAGAAAAGGATGTTCGGCCAATGGGGCGCACGGCTTCAGGCATTCACGGCATTCGCTTAAAGAAAGGCGACGAAGTTGTGGGAATGGATGTTATTGCAAAAAATCCAAAACTCCAGGAATCAAAACCTAAGCAAGAGCGGTATGTATTGGTGGTGACAGAAAACGGATACGGCAAGCGCACGGATATTAAAGAATATCGTTTGCAAAGCCGCGGAGGTTCTGGAATTAAAACGGCAAATATAACTTCAAAAACCGGAGACTTGGTATATGCCTGCGTGCTTTCGGGCGAAGAGGAAGACCTTATTGTCATATCCCGCAAAGGCACCATAATTCGCACTGCCATTGAGTCTATCGCAAAAATCAGCCGTTCCACGCAAGGAGTGCGCATTATGAAGTTGGAAGACGGCGACCACGTGGCCTCTGCCGCCTGCGTATAAGGCAAATAGAAAGAGGGCGAATGGGTTCGTCCTCTATGGGTGCGGCCTTGCCGCAGTGTTTATGCTAGTGTGCTACTGCCCTTGCGAAGGGGCAGCGAGAAATTTAGGCTCGTCTGCAATCTTTACGTGGTTTCTGGCCCAGGGTTGGAGCCTGGGGTTTTGAGTCGGCTGGGCATCCCAGAGCATTAGGAAGGTCTCTCCACCTTCATGAGCTAGGGTATATGTGTACTTAGTATCCGCGCCGCTAATAGTGGCGTGTATTGTCCCTTCCTGTGGGGAATACCAAGTCCCTGCATATCTATCGGTGCCTCCAAATTCGCCTTCTGCCGAGAGAACCATGAGGCTGTCGAGACGTTCACCTTTGGCGGTTACTATCGCCCAAGTGCCTACGAGTTCTGCAGGATAGCTGGGCCAGGTTGCCGGCTCCACGACCGCGGGATCCAAAATCGTATCAGGAGCATAGGTTTCCGCATACGTGTTCGCTGGCTCGGTAACGTCTGTTGCCGGAGCCGGTTCCAAGCTTTGACTTGAGCTCTTAAGCAGAGGTGCAAGCTGCAAGGCAGCGTACGCCAGAAGTATAGCCAGGATGACTGCGATGCCGCTAATATTTACCCACTTCATCCACCCACCAAACAGAGGTCGTGCCATAGTAGCTATTCTAGCCACGTTCTCACCTCCTTAGTGAGTATTGAGTATACAAATGGTAAGGTCTATACCTATAATTATACCTGCTTTTTATCGGAACTGTCAAGTTTTACAAAGCAAAAACGCATATTTGCTTTAAAAACTAAAGTTTGCAAAACATTTCGCGCTTGTGGAAAACTATTTTGTATTCCCAAAGAGTTTGTATTGGGGTATAATATGCTAATGCAAAAGAAACTTTTTTTTGCCTCTCTCGCCGTCGTCTTTACCGCCGTCCTGTTTTTTGTTTTTCTTCCATCGTCTGTCGCTGCGCAAACCCTTTTCGTCACGCCTAGTGCCAACCCTAATTCGGGTGCTGCCCCACTTGGACCCATAACCGTATCCTTTACTCTTACGGGGACTGCGACCGGAAGTTACAACTGGTCGATAGATTGGAGAGATGGGCCCACGGATAGTTGTTTTAATACCGGTGGCGTTGACACGGTTTCTCCCAAAACTATTGCTACGAAGTGTACATATAACGCGCCAGGGACTTATTCTCCTTTGGTTACTGTTACAAGGCAGGGCATTACGCGATCTGCCAGTACCTTAGTGACCGTCACTAGTGGCGCTTCTCCTCCCCAAGTCTTTACCGACCCAGCAACAAGCATTACATCGACTGGCGCGACTCTTAGGGGAGAGGTTACTTCGTCTATCTCTGTTGATGTTTGGTTTGTTTATGCTCCCGCTTTATCATTTCCTTCTAACTGTTCTGTAGGGATGTCAGGTATAACAACACCAACGTCGAGTTTTGGTCCTGTTACTGACCAACCTTTCAGTCGAGCCATTACAGGGCTTACTGCTGGAAGGGACTATCGATTCTGCGCCTTTGCGCGCAATTCTGCTAATACGGTTGTTGGCTCGGTTCAGAGCTTTACCACTTCTGGAGGAGCGTCTGCCCTAAACGCGGTTATCGGTTTTCAATCAGCATCTGGCTTGGTTCGGGATTTTACTGGAGCGTCATCGTTCGGAGGTACCAAGCCATATAGCGCCACTTGGGACTATGGCCATCCCGGAGGTACCGACACTGGTATAGATCCAGGGCCGCACACGTTTCCCGGGCCAGGGTCTTATACCGTTACCTTAACTCTTACCGATACCAGCAGTCCTCAACAAACCGATACAGCGACACTTACTGTAGTTATTTCTGGTGGCCCCGGAGGTGGCTTGAGTGTTCAAGTAAGCCGCGGGCAAATAGCGCCTGGAGATGATGTTACGGTATCATGGAGTCTTCCTGCAGGAGCTCCTGGCCCCTGTAGAAAAGAAACTTTTCGAGATGGATCTTTCGTTAATGCTGTTAATGATATGTGGGGGCCAGGCCCACCTCTCGATAGCTGCAGTGATGCCAGTGGGAATATTGCTGGCAGTAGTACTTTTCCTCTAACACAGCCTGGTAGGTATACGTTTGACTTAAGCGATGGAAGCGGGGCATTGCCAGCTTCAGCTGAAGTAGTTGTGAGTTCTGCCCCGCCAGGGGGCGCGGTAACCGTAACTGCTGGATCGGTTGCTGGGAGTGGGTTGCAGGGAACTCCAACGTGTACTTCGGCGGACACCTACGTACATAATGGGGGCGATCTTGATTTTACCTTTACTCAAACAAATGCTACAACCTGCAGCTCAAAAACAGGGACAGGGTATGTGAATGTAGGTTCAAAATTACCAAGCGGTACTCCCCCCGGTACGATTACATTTAGACTCAGTGGAGTCAGCGATCTAAATAACGTTGCTTTTGGTTCGAATTATTGGGTTAAGGTAGGGATTACATGCAGTGGTGCCAATACCGACGATGCAGAGGTGACCATTTTAAGCGAATCGAAGATACCGTCATGTCGTACGGCATCTGAGCCATCGTGCACGGCAAGTCTTCCACCTACTGGCGGGGCGTGTGCACCAGGATCAGGAGTTTGTTCAGACGATTCGGACTGTGTTGGTGATCCAGCAGGACCGGTATGTCAAAATCCGCCGGGACTATGCGTGCCGGCTTGTACGCCGGGTTCGTGTAACGTTGGATTTACATGCAATACAACCACTGGACACTGCGATCCGTCGGGGCCGGGCGGGCCGGTGGG
>DASRUP010000101.1:0-13003 GCA_035655395.1 Minisyncoccota bacterium | reverse complement strand
GGGATCTATCTTTATGGCAAAAGATCAAAACAAAGACCAATCTTATTTTTTGTCGTTTATAAAACCCGAGGTTCTAGATAAGGTAATGTTTCCCATTGGCGACTATACCAAGCCCGAAGTTCGCAAACTCGCCAAGAAGTTTGGCTTGCCCAATGCCGAGCGCAAAGATAGCCAGGGCATTTGCTTTGTGGGCAAAGTAGATTTCGTAGATTTTTTGAAAGAATACATTCCTGTCAGGCAGGGAAATATTGTAGATACCCAAGGCAACATACTTGGGCAGCATGAGGGAGCTGTGTATTATACAATTGGCCAACGAAAAGGCTTAGGTTTGGCTGGCGGGCCCTATTTTGTGGTGGATAAAGATATAAAGAAAAATACCGTTACCGTCAGTAAAAATGAAGACCATCTGCTTCAAAAGGAAGTAAGACTGAAGAACCTTAACTGGTTTGTTGAGCCAAAACAAGACTTGGTGCATGCCCGTATCCGTTATCGTCAAAAACCAGCCGCGGGCACTTTTCGAATAGGCAAGTCTGTTACGGCAGGAAAGTTGATATTCGACAGTCCCCAACGCGCGATTACCTCTGGCCAAATGGCTGTGCTGTACCAGGGAGATCAAATGATCGCGGGCGGTGTAATCGAGTAGCGTTTTTGGTATACTAGCAAAATATGACTTCAAACGAAATTCGGGATGCATATTTGAAATTTTTTGAGGAGAAGGAGCATAAAGTAATTCCCTCGGCGGCTTTGGTGCCCGAAAACGACCCTACTACGCTTTTTACCGGATCTGGCATGCAACCCTTGATTCCTTATTTGCTGGGGCAAAAGCACCCGGCAGGAACCCGTTTAGCAGACTCCCAAAAGTGCTTTCGCGCCGAGGATATCGACGAAGTGGGCGACAACCGCCACACCACATTTTTTGAAATGCTGGGAAACTGGTCGCTGGGCGACTATTTTAAGGAAGAACAACTTCACTGGTTTTTTGAATTTCTTACCCAAAAAGTCGGCTTGCCAAAAGACAGGCTATGGGTAACATGTTTTGAGGGCGACGAGAAAAACAATATTCCCAAGGACGAAGAATCGGCAGCCATATGGAAAAAACTGGGTATTCCAAAAGACCACATTTTGTTTTACGGCGCCAAGAAAAATTGGTGGAGCAGGGCTGGCGTGCCGGAAAATATGCCTGCAGGCGAGCCTGGCGGCCCGGATTCTGAAGTATTTTTTGAATTCACCGACGTGCAGCACGATACGAAATTTGGGGAACAGTGCCATCCAAACTGCGATTGTGGCAGGTTTTTGGAGATAGGAAATTCGGTATTCATGGAATATCAAAAGCAGCAGGATGAAACTTTTGCCAAATTATCCCAGCGCAACGTGGATTTCGGCGGGGGATTAGAGCGCATTGCAGCTGCCTCAAACGACAATAGCGATATTTTTAGCATAGACACGCTTCAAAGCATTATTGCGCGAATAGAACAATTGTCTGGAAAGAAATATGAGGGCGATCCCAAGTACGCTTTCCGTGTTATCGCAGACCATATCCGCGGTGCCGTGTTTATGATTGGCGACGGCGTTTTGCCTTCGAATACCGACCGAGGCTATTTTGTGCGGAGGCTTTTGCGCCGTGCCGTGCGGTATGCGGATGTTTTGGGAATGGAACAAGGCAAGTTTGCCGAGCTTTCAGGCCCCGTTATTGAGAACTATAAGAATCAGTATCCAGAATTAGAACTACATCGTACGCTAATTATCGAAACTATCCAAAAGGAAGAAAACCGGTTTCGAGAAACATTAGCAAACGGCCTAAAAGAATTTGAAAAACTAAGCGATAATAATATTTCCGGGCGAGAAGCGTTTAATTTGTACCAAAGTTATGGTTTTCCCCTGGAGGTTACGTTGGATTTAGCGCGAGAAAAGGGGACTACGGTGGATGAAAACGGTTTTAGAGAAGAGCTAAAAAAGCACCGAGAAATTTCACGGGCCGGGGCTGAAAAGAAGTTTAAAGGGGGATTGGCAGATACCAAAGAAGAGACGGTACGCCTGCACACGGCACACCACTTGCTGCTGGCTGCCTTAAGGCAGGTTTTGGGCGACCATGTGCACCAACGGGGCAGCAACATTACCGCAGAACGCTTGCGTATAGACTTTTCGCATCCTGCAAAAGTTACGCCAGAGGAGTTAAAACAAATAGAGGATTTGGTGAACCAAAAAATCGCAGAAAACCTGGATATGATTCGTAAAGAAATGCCTAAAGAAGAAGCCATGCAAATGGGCGCCGAAATGGAGTTTGGCGTAAAGTATGGCGATGTTGTTTCGGTTTATGTTGCCCAGGACATACAGGGAAACGCCTTTAGCAAAGAATTTTGCGGTGGCCCGCATGTCGAACACACCGCAGAACTCGGCCACTTTAAAATTACCAAAGAAGAATCCGTTTCCTCCGGCATCCGCCGCCTCCGCGCCATTCTTGAGTAAGGTTTAACTTTACTCACTTACTCAACCATTTCTACCGGCCGAACGGAAAGCCAAAACGGTCGGGGTTTTATTTTTGCAGAGCATTTTGTTTTCACCTTTACAAATGTATTGTATAATGTAAAGAATATGGGTTTTTGGTCTCCTCAACGGCAAAAATCAGGAGGGAGCGTTTTGGCAGTTGCGCTCGACGGCGACACGCTCAATTTTTTGGTTTTTAGGCAAATGGCCGATAAAAAGCAGGTACTCAAATATGGAAACCAACAGGTAACCGCGGGTGGCTTGCAAGAAAGCCTGGGCCAGGTTATTGCGCAACTTCCCCGGGAAGTTTCCGTGGGCACCCTTATTGCTACCTTTTCACCCGATCACTTTAAAGCAAAGTCAATTGAGATAGTTTTTCCGGGCAGGGGAGCGCGGCATGTGCTCGACAAAAAAGAGGCGCTCTGGATTGAAAAAACCATGCGCCAGCAGGCAAAGGCAAAACTTTTCGGTAACTTGTTTGGGGAATCGGGCATTCTTCCTGCAGATTTTCGGATGCTGCGATTAGTCCCCACCAGCCAGAAAATTGACGGCTATTCCGTGCCTCGGTTAGAGGGTTTCAAAGCGGGGGAAATTCGCGCCTCTTTCCTAGCCACTTTTTTGTTAGCTACCACTTTTTTTGATCTTGCCGAATTTGTTGAGTCGAAAAAACTGCATACGGTTCGAGTACGGCATATGGCCGAGGCAATAGCCGACTTTGGCCGAAAAACGAGTCGCGAGGGAGTATATCTGTATGTCGGGAGGCGGCATTCACAGCTGGTGGTGTGGAAGCAGGGCGTGCTCTTACTTCCCGAAACTTCTTTAGCCCTGGGCGAGGAAGATTTTGTGGAGGTGTTTGGCGAAGTGCTTGGTATGCGCGACAATATCGCGTTCGAATTTGAAAAACGCTACGTCGAGGGCGCTCTTTCCACGCAAGTAAAGGAAAAAATCGATTCTCTTTTATTGCCCACCTTCCAAAAGTTTGTTACACTAATAAAGAAACAGCTTGAAGTGATGAAAACGCCCCTTCCCGGAAACATCTGGATTTTTGGCAGGGGAATAAAAACTCACCATTTCCAGGAAGTTTTGCAGGCGCAACTGGCAAAAGGCCTGCCATTCACGGAAGATATCAATGTGCATATTTTGGCACCCAAGGATATATGGGAAGGTGTTTCTTTTGCACAAAATCACAATCCCCAATATTCCTCGTTATGTTTAGTTGCCGATTCCGTATTGGTAGCATGATATGAAGAAAAAACTTATCGATATTTTCCCTCCCCAAAGCAGAGAAGAAAAGCTGGCTGACGCGGAACTGTTCGAAAAAAAACAAGCCAAACCTTCTTTGGCGAGCAAGGCACCAACGGTTTGGGTGAGGTTTTTCGTTTTGGCAATTTTGCTCTCGGTTGTTCCGGTTATCTTGCTCCATTTCATGTTCGCGCGCGCCGATATTAAAGTATGGCCCCAGATAACCAGGCTTGAAATCAACGAGCGGATTACTGTTGAGGTTCAAACCTTCGAAGAAGAAAAAGAAATGACCCGGGTATTTCCTGCTACGGGCACCCAGGAAAAAGATGACCGGGCGCACGGTTCTATTCGCGTGTATAATACGAGCTCTGGCGCGTCTCAAACACTGGTGGCGAGCACCCGGTTTATATCGGAAGAAGGCAGGCTGTTTCGTTCAGAAAGGCAAGCCATAGTTCCGCGCTCCGGGTATGTTGATGTCGATGTGGTAGCCGCAGAATCGGGCCAGGAATATAATGTCGAGGCCTCTAAGTTTTCCCTTCCCGGGCTCGCGGGTACTGCACTGTACACGGCAATTTACGGTGAGTCGTTTCAGCCCATGAAGGGCGGCACCCAAACCCATGTGGCCGTGGTTACCCGAGAAGACGTAGAATCTGCGAGAGAGCAACTTATCGAGGCTCTCAAAGTGCAGGCAACGCAAAGCCTGCTGGGGCGGATTCCGGGGAACGTGCAGGTGGTTGCAGATTCTGTAACTTCTGTAGTTCTCCAAGACGGCGCTTTGGTAAATGAGGGCGCCGAGCTCACCCAGTTTAACTATTCAGCAAAGGTGAAAGTTTCCGCCTTGGGCTTTCAAAAAAATGAGGCGGATTTGCTTGCAAAACGCATAGTGCAAGACAGTCTGGACGAGGGGCAATCGGTGAATGAACAGACCCTCGAAATAGCGTATAAGGTTGACCAGCCCACTGCAAACGCCGGCGCTTTATCCATAGAGGTTATGATTCATGTGGACCAGTATGACGCCCTGGACATGCAGGATTTGAAAGGCAAGCTCCAGGGCGTAAAGAAAAACGGGTTTACGGAAGTATTCAGGCAATACCCGTATCTTGCCAAAGCCGAGTTTTCTTTCTGGCCATTTTGGGTGGAGCATGTGCCCCAGAGCGCAGAGCGCATACACCTTGACCTGGCGTTTTAACTGTGCTACCATATAGACTATCTTGATGATTGACGGCAATCAAAGCGAAATGAGGAAAACAGGAGAGGTTTTGGAGGCCTTGCCGAGTTTGCAATTTCGGGTTAAGCTTGATGATGGCGCAGAAGTTCTCGCCTATGTTTCAGGCAAGCTCCGGATGCATAAAATCCGCATTCTGCCGGGCGACAAGGTAACGATTGAAATGACCCCTTACGATACCAGGCGCGGGAGAATCGTCTACCGGGGAAAGTAATTCCATGAGAGTACAATCTTCAGTGAAAAAAATCTGCAAAGATTGCAAAATTGCAAAACGCGCAGGAATAATATATGTAACATGCAAGAAAAACCCCAAGCATAAGCAAAGACAGGGGTAAATTCGCTATGCCACGACTGGTAGGGATAAACATCCCGGACAATAAACAAATAGGAATTGCGTTAACCTATATTTACGGAATAGGGCCTGCTTTGAGCAAGAAAATTCTTGCTGCAGCGAGAATCGACCCGATAAAACGCGCTTCGCAATTAAAGACCGAAGAACTCAACGCGCTAAAAGAAGTAATCGAAAAAAACTACCGTATCGAGGGAGAATTACGCCGTGATATCATGATGAATATTCGACGCCTTCACGCGATTGGCGCTTGGCGGGGAGTTCGCCACGCCAAGCATTTACCCGTGCGCGGCCAGAGAACGCGAACGAACAACCGAACCGTGCGAGGCAATGTAAGAAAAACCGTAACGTCTGGCAGGAAACCCGCTGCAAGTCCAACATAGTCCTATGGGAAAAAAACGAATTATCAAAAAGGGCGAAGAAGCGCCAGCACCAGAGGCCAAGCAAATTGGCCCCCAGAGCTCCTCAAAGAAAGTACGAGAGGGGCGTGTATATGTGTATTCTTCGTATAACAATATCATAATGACCTTAACCGACCGCACCGGGCGCGTGTTGGCCCAGGTTTCCGCGGGAGCTATAGGCTTTAAAGGGACCAAGAAATCCACCCCGTTTGCAGCTTCCAAGGTGGCCGACGCTCTCACGCAAATTGCCAAAAACAAAGGCGTGGAGGAACTCGAAGTGTTTCTCAAAGGGGTTGGCGCCGGGCGAGATTCGGCTTTGCGCGCGCTTGGCGCAAAAGGGTTTGCGATTTTATCAATTGAAGACACTACGCCTGTGCCTCATAATGGGCCGCGCGCGGCTAAGGTGAGAAGGGTGTAAACGATATATTTATGCAAAAAGGTGTTGTAAGAAAAAGAAGGACTTCGCCCCTTTCTGAATACGGAAGGCAGTTGCGGGAAAAACAGGAGCTCAAAGAGCAGTACAATTTGCGCGAGCGCCAGTTTAGCCAATACATTGCCGATACCCTGGCCAAAGGTTCCACAGGGAATGCCGAAGAACTCTTTATGCAAGCTTTAGAGAAGCGTTTGGATAATGTGGTGTTCCGCATGGGAATGGCCCAAACGCGCAAACAAGGAAGGCAATTGGTTGCCCACGGCCATTTTTTTGTAAATGGCAGGGTGGTGGATATTCCTTCCTACAGGGTAAAGCGCGGCGACGTTATTGAAATAAGACCGCAATCTGCGGCCGGTACGTTGTTTCAAAACGTAAAATTGGCATTAAAAAAATATCAGTCTCCTTCGTGGATCCAATTGGACAAGGCCAACATGAAGGGCGAAATAATGGGTGAGCCAGGACTCGAGGAAATTGCTCCTACGGTCCAGCTCCCCCTCGTATTTGAGTTTTACTCAAGATAACCATATGATTCCTTTATCTCAATCTACCAAAATCGTCGAAAGCAAAAACAACAGAGGGATTTTTGTTATTGAGGATTTATATCCAGGGTATGGAGTTACCGTGGGCAACAGCTTACGGCGCGTACTCCTTTCTTCGTTGGAAGGAGCTGCAGTAACGAAAGTGAAGATAAAAGGCGTGGACCACGAATTTTCCACTCTTCCCGGGCTTATGGAAGACATCGTGTCGGTTTTGTTGCAGCTTAAGCAACTTCGGTTTCACATGCACGCAGAAGAGCCTCAAAAAGCCACGCTCAAAGTGAAAGGCGAAAAAGAGATAACCGGAGCTGACTTTGAGCTTCCCACCCAATTGGAGCTGCTCAACCAGGATTTGGTTCTCGCCCATCTTACCGAAAAATCTGCGGAACTCGAATTGGAAATTCAGGTTGAGAAAGGCGTAGGGTATGTACCCGCAGAGGAGCAAAACAAGGAAAAACAAGATATTGGAACCATTGTGCTCGACGCTATTTTTACCCCTATTAAACGGGTAAGTTCCAGGGTGGAGAACATGCGCGTGGGAGACCGCACCGACTTTAATCGAGTAACCATTGAGGTGGAAACCGACGGCACTCAAAGCCCCGAACAGGCGTTTTTCGACGCCACCGATATTTTGCTGAAAGAATTCCAAATAGTTCAAGACGGCGTGAAGGGAGCGCTGGAAGCGCAAAAAACCGTGCGGCAAAAAGAAGAGCCTAAAGAAGATGCAGAAAAGCCGAAAAAAGCCGCAAAGAAATCCGTGAAAAAGACCGTAAAGAAATAACTTTCCATGAAGAAGCGAAAAGCAGGTCGAATATTTTCAAGATCGAAAGGCGCCAGAGAGGGATTGATGCTGTCTTTGGTGCGCGCGTTGGCTTTGAAAGAAAGAATTGAAACAACAGAGGCAAAGGCAAAAGAAACATCCCCTTTGTTTGAAAGGCTGGTAACAAAATCAAAGCGAGACACTTTGGCTACCCGAAGGGAGTTGCTTCGTTATTTCGGCCCCCGCCTTACCAAAAAAATGGTAGAAGAAATCGGGCCCCGCTACAAAGACCGACCGGGTGGATATACCCGTATTACCAAAACAATGTTCCGAAAATCAGACGGCGCAAAAATGGCAATCATTGAACTCATCAAATGAACCGCACCACTCACACCATAGACGCAAAAAACCAAAGGCTTGGCCGCGTTGCCACCCAGATAGCGATATTGCTGCGCGGCAAGCACAAACCCGATTTTGAACCTTACAAAGATATGGGTGATTTTGTTGTGGTGACAAACGTGCGAGAGCTTGCATTCAGCGGAAACAAGATGAGCCAGAAAATCTACTACAGACATTCCGGGTATTTGGGGGGGTTAAAAGAAAAAAAGTTGGGGACGCTGTTTGCCGAACGCCCTGCCCAAGTGTTAAGGAAAGCCGTATGGGGCATGTTGCCAAACAACAAGCTTCGTTCCAAGCAGATAACCCGTTTGAAAATAAGCTAGCCTATGCCAAGGACTGCTCAAACAAAAACCGAACAGCAAAAACCAAGCATTTTTTACGAAGCGGTTGGAAGAAGAAAAACCGCGGTTGCAAGGGTGCGCTTATTTGAGAGCGCAAAGCAAGACTTTACCGTAAACGCAAAGCCCCTGGCTTTACATGTGCAATCTACCGAGTACCAGAAAACCGCCAGAGAAGCTTTGGAAAAGGGAGTTGCCGGAAAGACTTTTAGCGTTACGGCAAAAGTCTCGGGAGGCGGCCCTCATGCGCAGGCAGAAGCAATTCGTCAGGGAATTGCCCGAGCTTTGGTAAAATTCGATGCTGATTTGCGGACAAACCTGAAAACTCTGGGTTTTCTTACAAGAGACTCTAGGATGCGCGAGCGAAAGAAATTCGGCTTAAAGCGCGCCCGTCGCGCCCGCCAATGGAGGAAACGATAGTTTCCATCTCGTCTACCCCGCCTCTCGACTACGCTCAGGGCGGGGTTTTGGTTAGGGTATCAAAGTTTCAGAGACAGAAACGGTGCCGTTGTTCACTACAGATATGGTGGCTGGGGTATTCTGCCAGAAAAGCTGGGGAGCCGCAAACTGGCCAATATTCATGGTTACCGGCCTGTCGCGCTCATCAATCTCGGTAATTTTAACGGTATCTTGGACAGAGAAAAGCAGGTGCCAAGAAGTTATCCAGCCAAGATTCTCAACCGGCGCGCTGAATCGGGTAAGAAATACCGTTTCTCCTTTCTGGTGGATTGGCTGTTCGGCTTGGTCTGCAAGGAATAAAATCCATATTTCAGAGCCGTTTGCGATAGCC
Organism: Minisyncoccota bacterium; assembly: GCA_035655395.1. GTDB lineage: Bacteria > Patescibacteriota > Minisyncoccia > Minisyncoccales > UBA10102 > DASRUP01. The sequence goes on along the minus strand of DASRUP010000101.1, from coordinate 4,046 downwards.
ACTTTTTGCCGGTCGGGGTTCTCGACAATCGTTCCCGCACTCAAAAACATTTCCTTGAATGTTTGGGTTTCCCGCTCTAAGCGGTAGAGCTTTTGAAATTCCTTGATCAGGATTTCGTCACCAAACGCGTATAATTCGTACGACGTTTCCGCACGCATAGGCAAAGGAGAAGAGTTTATAGGCGTAGCTTCTGCATTGAGGCTTGTCTTTTTCCAAACAGTCCCTTTGTCGTCCAGCCAAAAAATACTTTGTCCCTGCAGCCCAAACGTTATCATGCTTGAGGCAATCTGCTGCATTTCCTGCCCTTGCAAATAATCTGCCAGCGAAAGAACAAAAACGTTCCCCGAAGGCTTTGTGTAGAGGACTTGCTGGTCGGAAAAAGGCGCAAATGCAATATCGACAATCTCGTTGGCAAGCGGGGCAAGCGGAACCCGGTCGCGGGCGCCTATCTGCAGAGCAACCTGCCTGCTCAAAAGCCCCGACAAACCCTGCCTGTCTATATGCTGCACAAAAGTTTTTACTTGTTCTTGAGATACTACGCGCATAAGAAACTTCGCGGAGTCTGCAGCCCAAATGATTTCGAGAATATCATCGCGCGAGCTTTGCGCCACATACAGAGGGTACACTGTGTTTCGCTCCATATCCCACAAGGAAAGCTCCCAAAGAGTCCGTGAAATGGGTTTTTTTATCACCGCCTGGTTCTGATTGGGAGCCAGCCACATCTCTGCGACATTTTCTTGCAGCGCCCGAAAGCTTGTATGTTCAGGGAATAATATAATATGTTTAGCTTCAGTAACCTGCTTTGGCGCAAGGAGAAGATTTTTCTGCCAGGTTTGGAAACCGGTTTTCTGGATTTCCACATTATATGTCTGCGGCAAAAGATTCGAAATGAAGATATTCTCGCGCAATGGGGCGGTAGTTCCGACAAATTCCCCGTTCACAAGCACATTAACCTGGCCAGGGGTTACCGCAAAATAAAACGCGCCGACTTTCGCAATGTGCTTGGTGTTCCAGTCGAAGCGGTATCCCTGTGCGAATAAAATAATTGCCGGGGCTGCAAGGACAAAGAGAGCCCCAAATACCAAAAAAAGAAGCGTCCTTGAGCGTTTCGTCATATTGGAGTACTATAGCATCATTTGCAAGGCCGCGCCAAGTAAGGTATAATACAACCCGAAACTCAACTCTTATGGAGAAATTTGTGATACAGGGTGGTCGCCCTTTAAAGGGGCAAATCGACGCTAAGGGAGCGAAAAATGCAGCGTTCCCGATTTTGGCTGCAACAATTTTAACCAAACAGGATTGCGTTGTCGAAAACCTCCCTCTTATCGAAGATGTGTACCGCATGCTGGAAATTCTCGAGGGAATGGGCGCCAAAATTGAGTGGGTCAGAGAGCGCGCAGTGAAAGTAAACACCGAAGTTTTGGATCCTACAAAAGTAAAGAAAGATATTGTAGCCCGTTTTCGCGGCTCGGTTGTTTTGCTGGGGCCTTTGCTTGCGCGATTTGGAAAAGTGAGTCTGCCCAAACCAGGAGGCGATATTATCGGCGCCAGACCCATAGACACGCACCTGGATGCTTTTTCGCAGCTCGGCGTAAAAATTCTTGCCAGCAATGGAAAAGTCGTGCTGGAAAAACCGGAAAGCTTGCCGGACACCACCGTACTTTTAAACGAATTTTCCGTAACCGCCACCGAAAACATGATGTTGTTTGCGGCGTTGCACCCCGGCACTATTACCATAAAAACCGCCGACCAGGATTACCCGATTCAGGAACTTACCAAAGCGCTCTCTCAAATGGGGGCTCACATTACGCTGTCTGGGGCGCACGCCATGGAAGTTCGCGGGAAGCGGGAATTGGCAGGAATGAAACATCGCCTCATGTTTGACCCCATTGAAGCCGGGACGTTTCTTATCATGGCAGCCGCGGCAAAAGGCGAGGTAGTGGTAAAAAATGTGGAGACCCGTTTTCTTGAACTGTTCTTAAAGAGGTTAAAGGAGTTCGGCGTACCTTTAGAGGTGGTGCAAGAACACGATGGTCTTGCCGATCTGAAAGTGTTGCCCTGGAAAAAGCTCAAGATCGACAAGATCCAGACGTTTATTTATCCTGGCATTCATACGGATTTGCAAAGCCCGCTGGGAGTGCTTGCAACGCAGGCAACAGGCTCTACACTGCTGCACGACCCCCTGTATCCGGGGCGTTTGCGGTACTTGGAAGAACTCAATAAAATGGGGGCCGAAATTTATATTGCAGATCCCCACAGGGCTATCATCAATGGGCCAACGCGCCTTTTTGGCACTGACTTGGGCACATTTGATTTGCGCGGAGGAGCTGCTATGATTATTGCAGCCTTAATCGCCAAAGGCAAAAGCGAGATTAGCAATATTTACCAAGTCGACAGGGGATACGAAAAGATTGAAGATCGACTTTCTCAATTAGGCGCGAATATTACGCGCAAAAGCGCATAGCGTATGTTTATTACAAAAATTGGCATCGATCTTGGAACGTGCAACTCATTGGTATTTGTCCCGAAAAAAGGGGTGGTTTTAAACGAACCCTCCGTAGTGGCAGTATCCATTCTGGATAACCGCATTTTGGCGGTTGGAGAAGAAGCAAAAGAAATGACGGGGCGCACGCCCGACACGATTCAGGTGTATCGGCCGCTGCGCGACGGCGTTATTGCCGACTATCGGGTTACCTTGGCCATGATACGGTATTTTTTGCGCCGGGTAATACCGAGGTATCAATTCTTGCGCCCGGAGGTGTTGGTTTCGGTTCCTGCCGGCATTACTTCCACCGAGCGTCGGGCGGTTATTCAGGCTACGCAACGGGCCGGGGTAAAGGCAGCCTTTGTGGCGAAAGAACCAATATTAGCCGCCATCGGGGCTGGTATTCCCATTAATTCCTCTTCGGGCCACATGATCGTAAATATCGGCGGGGGCACCACCGAAGTGGCGGTAATTTCCCTCGGAGGCATTGTGGTGGCAACTTCTCTGCGGGTGGCCGGCGACAAAACCGACCAGGCAATTTCGGAGTATATTAAAAAGAAACACAATCTGGCTATCGGTGAAACAACCGCCGAAGAATTAAAAATGCGCATTGGAAGCGCGCTTTTAGAAAAGCAGGAAACCTTTATGGAAATTCGCGGGCGCTCCCTCTTGCAAGGACTGCCCAAAAACATAAAGATTTCCTCCAACGAAATCGCCCAGGCAGTGCAAGAACCCATCGACGAAATTATTTACACTATAAAAACGGTGCTTCGCGAAACGCCTCCCGAACTATCGGCCGACATCATGGATAAAGGAATGATTATTGCGGGCGGGGGAGCCTTGCTGCGTAATATCGACCAGCGCATTTCCCAGGCAATCGGCGTGCCCTGTTTTGTGGCAGACGATCCTTTGACCTGCGTGGCAAGAGGAACAGGCATTGTGTTGGATACGCTCGATATCTACAAGAAAAGCATTATGAGCAAAAAGTAAATGCCTCTAGAACACCTATTCGCCAAACTCACGCAAGCCCACGCGCTTTCGCACGCCTACATATTCTCGGGCAACGATCACGAAAGAAAACAGGCGCTCCTCGCAGAAATCGGCGGCAAACTGGGTTGGAAAGAGTTTCAGCATCCCGATCTTTTTGTTGTGCAGGCGGAAGGCGCAGAAGCCGGAGCCGAAATTACCATCGCGCAAATCCGGCAACTCTACAACCATTTGAGTATGGGAGCCTGGTCGGCGCCGTATAAAGTGGCAATATGTAAAGACGCTCACCGCATGAACCGCGAGGCGCAATCTGCTTTTTTAAAACTGCTTGAAGAACCAAAGGGGGATACGGTATTTTTTTTGCTAACCCCGCATCCCGAAATGCTTTTCGACACTATTCGTTCCCGCGCGCAGGAATTTAGATTTTACCGGTTTGCGCCGCCCGAAATTAAGTCAGAGCTCAAGGCGGAATTTCTCAAGCTTCAAAAGGCTTCTCTGCACGACCGCTTTGACTACGCAAAAAAACTGGCGGACAATGCAGAACAAATTCCCGAAACCTTGCAGAATTGGCTGG
>DASRUP010000100.1:0-8494 GCA_035655395.1 Minisyncoccota bacterium | reverse complement strand
TTCCATTGCCGAGGCTTCCAGTGCCGAAAGGCCAAGCCCCTCTCTATAAGAAGGAAGAACAAATACATCCATAAGGGCGTACATTGTTGGCACATCGGTTCTCTCCCCTGCAAAAACCACATTTTCTTGAATACCGTACGTTTCCACTACCGAGGGCTGAAAACCGTCCCCTTTTTCTGGCTCTGAAGGGCCAACTACTAATAACACGGCGTGCGGGAATTTTTGCAGGATAATCTGCATTGCAGAAAACAAATCGGAAAACCCCTTTTCCCACACCAGCCTGGCCACAATGCCTATTACAACCTTGTCTAAAGGAATTCCGAGTTCGCTTTTTGCTTTTTGGATTTCATCTCTCGAGTGCAGACTGGGATCGAAACGAGAAAGGTCCACATCGGCTCCTATATAAGTAATCTTGTTAGAGCCGTAGATATTCATCCTTTGCACTTCTTCCATATCCTCTCTATTCACGAACAACGCCTTGTTCACCAAAAATGATAAAATCTTTTCAACTGTTCCGAAAGCGAGTTTTCTCCTCCATGAAGAGTCTTTTAAAAAGAAAAGCCCATGAATGGTGTAAATACGAATAGGGACACCTGCCACAAATGCGGCGATTTGCCCAAGAAAGCTTGCTTTGGGAGTATGCGTGTGTACGATGTCGAACTTTTCTTGCCTGAACAACCGCACAAGCTCCCATAGAGCCCTCGCGTCTGCCAGAGGCGTAAAAAGCTGCCGTGTCATGCGCACGGTTGCCACGCGAAATCCCCTCTGTTCAAGCTCCCCCGCCCATTTCCCCGCAGAGCAAACCCCCCACACTTCAAACCCCTGCTGTTTCAAGAACTCCATTTGATCAAACAAAATGAACCGAAGGGTCAAATCCGCGGTAGTGACAAAACAGATTTTTATAGCCCCCCTATGCGAGCCGATGAAACCGCCTCCTCCAGTAACGAATAATTTCATATAATTGATTTTTGCTCATACGAGAAAGGGGAACTGCGAGAAAAGCAAGCAATACCAGAAATACCGGCATGCGAAGCCGCATATATATTCCAAAGTTGTCGATCAACAGGGCAAGCATTACCAGCGTTCCCAAAGCAAACAAGAGCAAAGGCAGAAACACTTGCCACTCACGCCATCGTTTCCGTACTCCCAACACAATGAAGAAAAGAAGAATCCACCAGGGTATGACCTCTACAAAAGCGAAATAATGCTGGGGTAGGGAAAAATGCCACGGGAAAGGCCCCAGCGACACAAAACTCAAGGAAACGAGGTAGTTTCGAATAAAACTCAAGGGACCGTCTCCCACTTTAACAATGACAGTGGATCCCCCCGCCCCTTTTGGCGCAGACTGCTCTTCGCCCTGAACAGACGCCAGGCCCGCTGCTTCCGGCTTGCTGCCTGCAACCTCCTCTTCGACCACGATAGTAGATCCCTCTACTCCTTGTCCTTGATTTTCGCCTACTTGAACATCTGGAGAATTCTCAAAGATATATGCGGATTCTCGATACAGCTCAATTTGATCAATGCGCGTATAGTGCGCAACGATATCAAGGGCATAGTAGCCATACCCCAAAAACGACGGGATCAATCCCAGCGACAAAAGCGTAAACGTACCATACTGCACCTTTTGCTTCCAGGTAAATCCGCGGATAAAAGGCCATGAAAAAGAGAATGCATACAGGAGAGCTACACCTATATAAAAACGAAAGTGAAACAGGAGAGCAAGGGCAATTCCAAAAGCAATAACATATCTTGGCGAGAAACGCTGCATTATTTTTACGGCGAAAAGCAGCCCTGCCAGCGCCAGCAATACTACCGTGGCATCCTTCAAAAGCAAACTGCCAAAATACACATGGGCCGGATACAAGCTTGCGACAACCCCCGCCCAAAAGGCGCCCCGGGAAGATTTGCTTATCTCCAAAGCAAGAAAGAATACAATGAGTATGGACAGTGCCGCAATCCATGCGTTCAACACCATCCCCACCAGTCGATCAGGCACCGATACGGCATATACACTTCCCAGCACTACCGGGTACCAGTGGGCTGCGCTGGTTATGTAGAGATGCGAGGAAATGCGATCGAGGGAAAAAACGCCCGCCCGAAAATCAGAGGCAACCAATTCCGCGGCCGTCTGATACCGTTCCTGATCGCCCATTCCAAAAGGATAGAACTCCGTATAGTAAATTCCAAAGGCTGCAACAGCATGCACGCATAGGGCAAATAAAAAAATACGCTTTGCATATGGGTGCTTTTTGGCGTATCTGCCGAGCAAAAACCAGGTGGCTCCGGAAAATACCAATAATACGAAAAATGCGGCAATAAAAGTAGTCATAAAAGAGTACGTACAAGCGAAAACCATTCTTTTTCAAATCGTTCCCGAGAAAACGTTTTCGCGAACTCGTATCCCAGGTTTCCAAGCTTTTCTCCCTCCTCCTTGTGAGATAGGAGATATTCTACCATATCTTTCAGTTTTGAAAAGTCCTGGCACACAGGCTGCTCTCCCCCTTCCAAAAGCTCTTTCATGCCACCCAAACCCGATCCCACCACCGGCCGGCGCAGCAACATAGCTTCATGTGCAGTTCTGTTCCACCCTTCTTTGAATTGAGACATTGCCACGACGACGTTACAACATGCAAGAAGGCAAAGATACTCTCGGTAAGGCAAATCCAGGTTTTTTGCCGGAATGCGCACCATGCGCTTGCCCGAAGTTACCAAATGAACGTTGAGACTCTGCAAGGCTTTCCACGACTCCACCACTCCTTTTGCTTTCTGGCAGTTTCCCAGATACACCACAGGTTTTCCTTCGAGCCCATACTTCTTCTGGAAAGCAGCCACCTCTTCTTGGCTTGGAGAAAACCGGGCCAAATCAAATCCGTTATAAATCACGCGCACATTCGAAAATCCTTTTTTCTCAAAATGATTTTTCCAGTACGCAGAAACCACCACAAGGGCGTCGAGCCTTTTTGCGTTATGTTCAAACAGCTTTTCTTGCAGCATAAAGAAGGGCTGGCTCCACCATGGAAAGCCAGAGAAATCTGCGTGATGGCGCACGGCAATGTGTTTGCCCTGGGTACGATCGAAAGGAAACGTAAGTACCGCATAAAAATTCCGCACCCACAAATCGCTTTTGCCTTGCAAGAAGAGCAAACGCGCCATTATTTCAAAAAACTTCAAGGGCCTGAATTTTCGCAGCACCCTTGGTTGAACATTGGCGTTCTCCACCGTATACTCTTTTGCAAGCGCAGCACGCGCCTGCTCGTTGTACGCAAACCCGCCCTGCAGACTAGAGGAAAGTTCAATCCAGGAAATTGTCTTCATAAGCGCTTTTCATAAAACATTTCTTTCCATAAGAAATCATACTGGCCAAGAACCCTGGAATTGTCAAAGTCTTGGGCTCTCGAAAGCGATTTTTGCGCAAGCAAGGCTGCGTACTCTTTATCTCCAAGCACCCGAAGAAGTGCTTGGCCAAGCAACTGTTCTTCCCTGGAAATTTCCTTTCCCATAGTACCCCAATCCCTCGCGCATACGGGGGTAAGAATGCCAATATCGGGATCCAAAATTTCTTTTGGCCCCGACTTGCAGTCGGTGGAAACCACCGGCAAGCCGCATGCCATGGCTTCCAAAAGCACCATGGGCAACCCTTCCCACAAAGAAGAAAGCGCAAACACCCGAGCTTTGCCCAAAAACCGATACGGATTTTCCTGCCAACCCAAAAAATGCACTTGTTTTTCTATGCCCAAGTCGGCGGCTAAGGCGCGAAGCTGGTCTTTCAAGACGCCTTCTCCCAGCACCACCAGTTGGGCTTCGGGCGCTTTGCTTTTTATATATCCAAATGCTTTTAACAAATGCCACTGGCCTTTTTGGCGGGTAAGCCTACCCATGGTAACCACCACAGGCTTTCCAAATATGTGCTGGTATTCCACCGGAAGCGGCTCTCTGGCGAGCTGTTGAATTCTCTGCATATCAATGGGGTTGGGAATCACGCGAATTCTCTGCTCTGGCACGCCAAATGCCTGTATTAAATCCTCTTTGATCGCATGGGCTACCGCAAGGATTAGAGCGGCTCGCCGAAAAAGAACTTTTGCAATAAGCTTGGTAAAACTTCCAAACACTCCCCTCCTGCCTGCAGAAAGAAACATGTCCACGCGGATTACCGCTTTTCTGTTGCAAAGAATGTTGAGCAGGTCGGCAGAATATCCAAAGCTTACGACAGAATCCGGCTTCTCTTTCGTGAGGAGTTTTCGCAGCCGCCACCATCGGAGAAAAAACCGGGGGAATCGGGGAAGTATAGGGCTCGTTACAGGCACCGCCAAAGACTCTACTCTGCCCCGAAACTCATAAGAAACCTTTTTTTCAAACACTACAAGTACCAGCTCAATATGGTCTGGAGCGTGCTTGGAAAGTTCAGACACTACCCGTTCTGCGCCGCCCGCAGCAAGCGTAGGAATAAGAAACAAGACTTTTTTCTTTGGGGTTTCCATGCCTTTATCCTAGTTGTTTGAGAAACTCGCACACGCGCTGCGCAGAATTTCCGTCGTGCCAGGTATAGGCTAAATCGCGTACTTTTTTTCGGTGTTCTGCGTAGTCGTCCCTGCCTGCAGAAACTTCTGCGAGATAGCCCATGAGTTCTCGCAGGTTTTTTGCTTTGGGGCCTGGCGTAACTTCCCCATAAGGAAAGTAAAGCTCGCGGTCCTGGCTTACATATTTTTCATAGTCGAACGCAAAGAAAACCACCGGGCGGTCCAAAAGCAAAAATTCAAAATAAATGCCAGAGTAGTCGGTTACCAAAATGTCTGTTAAAGGCAGCAAAGGGTCGGCATCTGAATCCGGCCGTACAAAAAAGATATTTTTGTAGCCGCCGTTATGCGCCGCGCGGAATGCTTTTTCCTGCGCCAAAGGGTGCAGCTTTAAAAAGAATACAAGGCCATTCTGCTCCAAAAAACCATCAAGCGCCTGCAAATCTTCTTTCTTTTCAAAAAAAGAGTCTCCCCCGCTGTCGCGCCAAGTAGGGGCATACAGCACGGTTTTGCGCCCAGTTCGTCTATGCTCCTCCAACTTTTGCAGCATTGGCCTGTCTGCCCCAATTTCAGATCCCGGAACTTCGTGGAACAGCAAATCGTTTTTAGGAAATCCGCCAACAAAAATGCGTTCCTTGGCAACGCGGAACGCCGAAGAAGAAATGTCGGCAAAAACAGGAGAAGTGGCAACAATATAATCCGTCTGGCGAAACCTCCAGGGCAAAAGGTATCGGAAAAGAGTATTTTTAAATCCGCTGGTGCGGTGGAGCACAATGTCTAAAGAAAGCCCTTTGTCCACGTCGCGCGCAATTTTCTTCAGAGGTATGCCGTGCCAAATAAGCACCACTTTCGCTCCTCCAGATAACCAATAATTAATGGTTTCGATAGAGGCGTCTATTACATGGTACTTTGCCCGCAAAGGATACCACATTCCCTGCCACGACAACCAGTAGTATGCAGGATATCCCTTATCTTGGAGCTCTCGCACAATTGGCTTACTCCGCGAAATCCATACCACTTTAAGATCCTTCTGCCCGCTGTTATTGGCGTATAAAAAAACATACTTGCTGTTCCACACGAATTTTCTGGGCAACCCGCATACTACGAGATCTGCCCTTCGGGGAGCAAGATGCGAAAGAAGGTACAAAGGATACAGCAAGGGGTTCCACAAGCCGGCGGTGGCCAAACGCTTTATATACCGCGGCGCGCGCGCGGAATCCACGTAGATATTCCAGATCTTCATTGGGCTTTATCATACCTTGCTTTGAACCCTTTCGCAACTTGACATATTCAGGATTTATAGACAAGAAAATTGCCTAATACAAGCAAATCCAAACCGCTTTTTTGAAACGTGGATAGCGCGTTTGCTGGGGTATTCACGATAGGCTCACCCTTCAGATTAAAAGATGTATTCAAAACCATAGGTACTCCCGTTTTCTCATAAAACGCATGGATAAGTTTCCAATAGAGAGGGAGTGTATCTTTGTGTACGAGCTGGGGCCTCGCAGTTCCATCTACATGGGTTATTGCAGGCACCACGCCCTCCTTCTCCTTTTTCACCGGCACTACGTACAGCATAAAGCGGAAGGGGTACTCGTGTTCCCTGCCCGCCAGCTCAAAAAATTCGGCGGCGTGTTCTGCAAGCACCGAAGGAGCGAAAGGCCGGTAGGGTTCCCGGAATTTGATTTTGGTATTCACCAAATCTTTCATGGCTTCCCTACGGGGGTCTGCCACAATCGAACGCGCGCCCAATGCTCTCGGCCCCCATTCAAACCTTCCCTGAAACCACCCTGCTACCCGGCCCATTGCCAATTCCGCGGCTACCTTCTCACACAGCTCTTGTTCATCTTCCACATAACTCCACGAAACCCTGGAAGTGTTTTCTAGTTCTGCCTGAATTTCTTCTTTGCCGTATGATTTTCCGTAAAGCGCATGCTGCTGGCAGAACTTGCGCTCGTTTTTTTCTACCATTGCGTCTGCTACAAGCGCCGCACCCAACGCTCCCCCTCCGTCGCCGGCCGCAGGCTGAATAAACACTTCCCGAAACGATGTTTGCTGTGCCACTTTCCAGTTGGCTACCGAATTTAATGCCACGCCCCCTGCATAACAAAGGTTTTCCATGCCTGTCTGCTCTTTGGCGTGGCGGGCCAAACGGATAATTCCTTCTTCCACCACCTGCTGAACCGAAGCGGCAATGTCTGCATAATATTCCTGTTGCTGCGCCATTGCCCTATACGTTTCTTCGTCTGGCCGCGGGCCAAAATACGAAGGCCAGCCGGTAGCCCTGGTAAAAAATTGGGACTGGCGCTCGCGGGGCTTTCCAAACAAATCGCAAAATGCTTTGGAAAAGGTAGTCTCGGTAGAATGGTGAAAGGCAAAATATTTGAGGTTTAAGCTAAAGGATCCGTCGTCGAAAAAATGCACGAGTTCCCGCACCTTATCTGCATATTTTGGCTTTCCGTAAGGAGCCATGCCCATTACTTTGTATTCCCCTTCATTTACCTCGAAGCCAAGGAACGCGGTAAAGGCGGAATACAAAAGACCCAGAGAATGAGGAAAATGAATTTCTTTGAGAATGGTTATATTGTTTCCCTCTCCCTTGCCAATGGTGGCGCATGCCCATTCGCCCACTCCATCTATCGTAAGAATAGCCGACTGTTCAAACGGAGAAGCAAAAAACGCGGAAGCTGCATGCGAAAGATGGTGTTCTGCGAACAGAATTTTCTTTTGCGAAACGCCAACTTTTTTGGCAATGGTCTCCCTGATCCACAACTTCGAAGTAAATACGTTTTTTAACCCGTGCGAAAAGTACAAAGGAGCAAACGGAAACGTAGAAAGGCTTGTCTTGAAAATGCGATCGAACTTGAGAAAAGGTTTTTCGTAAAATACCACCCAGTCCAGCTCTTCTGGCTTTATTCCGCCCTGTTGGAGCACAAACGAGATTGCATTTGAGGGAAAACCGGCATCGTGCTTTTTGCGGGAAAAACGTTCCTCTTCTGCCATGGCAACCGGAACTCCGTTAACGACAAGAGCCGAGGCGGCATCGTGGTAAAAAAAAGAGAGGCCCAAAATTCTACTCATGCTGAAAGTCCTGCAGCGAATTTTTTTCCTGCCCTCGTAAAACCCAGTTGGAATACAGACCCTTTTGTGCAAGATACTTGCCAAAAAATCGTGCGGGCAGTGCAACAAGCGCAAAAAGGGAAAAATAAAAAGCAATCATAAACACGGTGGAAATAATGTTTCCCACAAACAAAGAGACTTTCTGGAAACCACGCCAGAGATAGTGCAGTTTCTCTCTCATACTAGAAAATGGTGTAAATCAATGGGCCAAGGGGGCTGCTTTGGGCAAACAGAATGAGAAGAAAGAAAACAAGCAAGAGCACAATAACGGGCATTGCCCACCACATTTTCATGTGCCACAGGAAAACAAAAAGGTTACGCGTAACCACACTTTTAAGTGCGACTGTCTGGACAAACGAATATAAAAATTTCATGGCGCATTTGCTTCCTGGGTTTCTAAGAGTGCCTTGTTTTTAATATACTCTGCGGTGAGCAATCCTGCAAGTAGCTGCCCGTTGGGGCTCCAGTGCAGGTCGAACCTGAAAAACAAATCTTCTTGCCCTGAAAGATACTTCCGAGGCTCTAAATTCGCTTGTTGGCGAAACAAAGGAAGAAGGTCCAAAGAATGGATTCCTTCTTGCCCAAGAGCTTCCTGCAGCAGCCGGCTGGGTTCTGCAATAACGCGTGCCCTTTCGGCGGCATCCGGAAACTCGCTTGCCAGGAAAAAATCGTACACCTGGAATTTCCAGGGAATGATCACAAACAAAAGCTCTGCACCTTGTTCATTCGCAAATTGCTTGAAAGCCCTCATGCTCTCCACATGAGCCTGCCAACTTTCCTGGAGGGCCGCGTTTTCCGCAACCTGTTCGTATAAGAGCATCTGGTCAAAAGAGGTGGCCTGCTTTTGCAAAACTCCCATG
>DASRUP010000099.1:0-2362 GCA_035655395.1 Minisyncoccota bacterium | reverse complement strand
AAAGAGCTTTCTGACAAGCTTATCAATATGGCAAAATTCCGGAACATTATCGCCCACGATTACGAAGATGTGGATTTTGGCATTGTGTACGACGCAGGGAAAAATCGTTTGGTTGATATCGAAGAATTTATTGCCGTAGTGCAAGAAAGGCTAAACCTTCGGTAGACTCATCCAGCACCGTAAACACCATTGGCCTCAACCTCTACTGCCAAATGTTGTCAGAGTCGGTTGAAAAATTAAGAGGGTTGGCGCGATAGCACCAACCCTACAAAGTCCTAACCTAGTAGAATGCTCTTATTTTCTCTTGGATCATCAACTCTTTTCTGGTTCTTTCAACCAATGGAAGATTCTTGAGAAGCCCTCCAAATGTATCATCAAGTAGATCATGCACGAAGACTTCTAGTGTCTTTTCTGGCACAACATCCACAGGGATACTATCTAAACCAAAATGCCTCCGAACGTCAATCACTTCTTCGTGAATCTTCTTTGCTGCACCGTCTATCTCTTTTCGTGTGTACAACGAACATTTCTCCCAAGTTTCAAAAAGATTGCCCATATCATTTTGCAGAGCATTCTTTTGGTCTTCGGAAAGATAAGGAAGCCGCGAGACTAAAACATCCCATGTCTCCCCAAAGCCCTCCAATAGAACGCTTGCAAAACTCTCCTCCGAAGCCTCTTCCATGCTTACGCCATTTTGAAGCACGATTTGGCAGAATTCTACTACTTTTGTTCGCGTTTGCGGGCTATCTACTGGATGGTTCACGAAGAAAGCAAACATCTCCTTTAGGGCCTCGATAACACCACTTGGCAACGCTACCGTTTCAATACTCATCACACAGACCTCTCTGTCTAGTATTAGCTAAAATCCCTATATCAAAAATTGTCTTAAAAGTAAAGTTTTTGTTTTGCGAGAACTCTGTGGTAAAGTAAGAACAGTTTTATCATAAACTGGACAAATTTTTGATATTCGAGTATAGTTTGATTTTGTATGAAACGACTTCTAATAGTGGAGAGTCCAACAAAAGCAAGGACCCTGCAGTCCTTCTTAGGAAAAGACTACAACGTGCAGTCTTCTTTTGGGCATGTTCGCGATTTGCCAAAGAGCAAACTGGGCGTTGACGTGGACAAAAACTTTGAGCCAAGCTATGTGATTCCCACGAAAGCCCGCAAGACCGTATCTGCCCTAAAAAAAGAAGCAAAAAAGGCAGACTCCGTAATCCTTGCTTCCGATGAAGACCGCGAAGGCGAAAGTATTGCCTGGCACCTGGCCCAAGCCCTGGGTTTGCAAGACCCCGAACGAATTGTTTTCCACGAAATTACCAAACAAGCTATTCAAGAAGCGTTGGAACACCCCCGCAAAATTGATAACAATTTGGTTGAGGCCCAGCAGGGAAGGAGAATTTTAGACCGTCTGGTTGGATACAAGCTGTCGCCTTTCCTTTGGAAAAAGGTGGCGCGTAGGCTTTCTGCCGGACGCGTGCAGTCGGTAGCCGTGCGTTTGGTGGTAGATAGGGAGCGCGAAATAGAAAAGTTTAAACCCGACGAGTACTGGAGCGTTGAAGCATTGTTCGAAAAAGAAAAGCAACAGTTTAAAGCAGCGCTCTCTGCAAAAGACGGCAAAGCCGTTGAAAAGCTGGATATCCACAACAAAGAAGAAGCCGACGCCATTTTACAAGACTTGGAAGGGGCAGAATATAAGATAGCCCAGATTGAGAAAAAAGAAACAAACAAAAACTCTTTGCCGCCGTTTACCACTTCTACGTTGCAGCGCGCCGCGGCCTCCAGGTTTCATTTCCCGGCCCGGCTTACCATGAGTGTTGCCCAGCAGTTATATGAACAAGGGCATATTACCTACCACCGGACAGATTCGTTAAACCTTGCCCAATCGGCGCTTGCCGCGGCACAAGAATTTATTACCAAAGAATACGGGACAAACTATTACGCGGGAAAACCGCGCGTGTTTAAGACAAAATCAAAAGGCGCCCAGGAAGCGCACGAAGCAATCCGTCCCACGGTTCCAGCAAATAGGCCAGATTCTTTAAAACTTACGCCCCAGCAAACAAAGCTGTACAAACTTATTTGGCAAAGGTTTATCGCCTCGCAAATGAGCCCAGCCGTGTTCGACGCCACCAGCATTGATATTGCGGCCGCAAATTATACATTCCATGCAACGGGCCAGATGCTCAAATTCGCCGGGTTCTTAAAAGTATACCCCATAAAATTCGAGGAAACCGATCTTCCAGGTTTGGAAAAAGACGAAATACTCGACTTAAAAAAGCTTTTATCGGAACAACACTTTACCCAGCCGCCTCCACGCTACAACGAAGCAAGCTTAATTAAGGCTTTGGAAAGTTATGGCATT
>DASRUP010000098.1:0-2953 GCA_035655395.1 Minisyncoccota bacterium | reverse complement strand
AAAAACTGCATTCGGATATGCAGTATATATTATCACAAATCTGTTGTATGTCAAGCTCTTTGGGGTGCCGGCGTTTCCGCGCGCGCCCGCAAGGCCCAACGCACAACAAACACAGAAAGTGTTGCCACGGCGATTCCGGCTGGCACATCAACAAAGTAATGCTGCGCAAACAGAAATGTGCCTACCGAAGAAAGCGTAACAAGCGGAACAACGGCAAAGAGAAGTTTGGGCCGCACGCGCCAGGCAAAATACACCAGCCACACTCCCCACGCTGCGTGCCCGCTGGGGAACGTACTCGTTGGCAAAAACTCGAGCTTTTCTTTTAAGTCCCGCATCCCTGCCAAAAAACTTTGAATTTCTGCTTGGGGAGAATACGCGCCAACATACTGCTGGATGGCAGGGGGAATGGGCAACTGGTACACGTTATCTATAAACCGGTCATGCGGCGAGAGAACCGGAAACATCACCCACCCGGCCAGCAGCAAAAGAGATCCTATCGAGAACACTGCGGCGGCTTCCCGAAAAAGCTTTTGGTTTACCCGAAGCAAATACAAAGCAAGCAACACAAATGCCGGCACCAGAAACGTGTAAGAAAACGCGACCGCCTGCACAAACCACGAAGGATACTGCACAGAACCCGCAGATAGCGGCAAAAAGGTGCCTGTTAAAAACGTATCCCACTGGAACAAAAGCTGGTCTTTCAGACGCGTGCTGTTGAGCGTATTCAACTGCCCAACTGCAGCCACCAAAACAAAAAAGCTTAACAAGACAGGAATACCCATAAAAAGCAGACTTCGAAAAAACGGAGATAAACCCGAAAAGCGCCGCCTAAACACCGCAAAGTGAACCGCAAGCGCTGTGCCAAAAGCCGCAAATATCCACATTACTTTTTGCATGTCGCGGCCCAGAGTATAGCTCAAAAAGTCTGAAGCAAAAGCCTGGTTGTAGCCGAAAAAGAGCGCGGCAAAAATGCTCCCAAATACAGCCAATGTAAAATATACGAAGGCTTCCGGGCGAAGCAGCAGCTTTTTCATAGTTATGGAAGATTCTGTCCGAAAAGGCCAGAAATTGCGTTGGGGACAGCCCAAGCCAACAAAGCTATGCCAACACCAACCGCCCCCCACAAAAGTTTATTCCTTGCCTGGGCCACCGATTGGGCATCGCCCCCGGCGGTAATAAGCTGAAAGGCGGCAACCAAAATCATGAGAACGGCAATAAGCATTACCCCCACAAAAATCCAGTTGAGAATAGCGGCCATAATATCGAGAAAGTCGTCCCCAGATTGCACGCCGCCCGAAGGAATAACTCCCCCGAAAAATCTTATAGGAGGGTTTCTAGGAGGGTTAGCTGGCGTTTGAGCAAGTACGGCTTCTCCCGCAACCGCGGTAAGTATGCAAAAAAGAAATAAAATCGCAAAAAGTTTTTTCATATTATCTATTATACTACAACCCGACAATCCAGCCAATTGCGGGCACTACCGCCCTCGCCAGTAAAGCAATTCCAATTGCCACCGCTGCCCACATGAGTTTGTTGCGCTCCTGCCCGATTGCTCGCGGATCTCCCCCCTGCGCAATAAATTTTGCCGCTGCAAACAGAATAAAAAGCAGCGCGACCAGCATAAAACCCACAAACAACCAGTTCGTGAGCGTTTCCACAAGAATAATCAGATCTTCTCCTGTTGTTGGCCCCGTGGGCGCCTGTTGTAAGAATCCAGTAGGCATAAGCAAGACTATTTCAATTATACCAAAACCTTTGCCAAAGAAAACCCCGCGCAATGCGCGGGGGAAAAAGTTTGTTTTCTACTGGCCCGTAAGAAGGTTTTCCACTGCTTCCGGCAGTCCTCTTGCTAACAACGCCACACCGATACCTACTGCAGCCCAGATAAGGCTCATGCGCGCTTTTGATATGGCGGTCGGATCTCCCTGCGCCATAATGAATTGCAAACCGGCTACAACAATAAATACCACTGCGATTACCACCAAAATCACGAAAAGCCAGTCGGTAAGGTCGTTCAGAAGAGCAATGAATCCCGTTGCCGTAGTAATGCCCGAAGGAATGGTTCTCGGCGCTGCAGGCACTGTCTGTGCGAAAGCTACTCCCGCAACCGCTACTGTGAGAACGAGGCAAAGCAAAACTGCTGCGAATATTTTTTTCATATACTATACCATCGTAAAAATTTCTTCGACCTTTCCGAATTTTCTTATGCCTTATTATACCTTAACCTTACAGCTTACACAAGCAAGTTTTCCCCAGCGTGCTAGTTGCCAAAGATATTTTGAATGGCCGCGAACACGGCCCTGGCAAGCAACACCAGCAAAAGCCCGACAATCGTCCCGATAAAAACGTTTCTGCCCGTTGCAAAGCGGCTGGGGTTGTCGCCTCCGGTCAAAACAAAAGAAGCTCCAACGATAAGCATAATGGGCACGAGTAAGAGCGCTGCCACAAAAATCCAGTTGCCGATGGTTTTGAGAATGTCAAACACCTCCTGCGCCGAATATTGGGGAACGGTAGCTACTCCCTGTGCCTCGGTATTCAAAGGCACCAAAACAAAGAACAAAGCAATGGAGAATAGAAATCCAAAAAAGAATTTATATTTCATGGGATTAAGGGGCGGGGCCTGTTACGCCCAAAATGCCTCGCAGCACTTCCACAAGCCCTTTGGAAATTAAGATGATGCCAAAGCCCACAATGGTCCACATAAGCATGCGCCGGGCAGTGCCAACGCGGCTCGAATCGCCGGCCGCGGTCATAAATACGACGCCAGCTATTACAAGCAGTATGGGAGCCACAATAAGCGAAACCGTAAAGATAAAGTCTATGAGCCGGTTAATTAATTCCGTAAGCGACCCTACCTTCAAAGGATTTTTAAACTGGATATTGGTAATCGAAGGCAGCGTCGGCCCCACCGGCCCCACCGGCCCGCCCGGCCCCGACGGATCGCAGTGTCCAGTGG
>DASRUP010000097.1:0-2833 GCA_035655395.1 Minisyncoccota bacterium | reverse complement strand
TATATAGGATCTTCTCTTATGGCGTTTCCCAATTATATTCCTTACTACAATGCTTTGGCCGGCGGCACAGAAAACGGTTACAAGATTGCCGTGGATTCCAACTACGACTGGGGCCAGGATTTTTACCGCCTACTCGATTTTGTGGAAGCAAACAATATACAAAAAGTTTACCTTGACTATTTTGGCGGCGAAGACCCCGCCTACTGGCTGGGCAATCGTTATGCTGAAATGCGCTGCGGAGATCCAAACCGGCAACAAACATGCGCGCGGGCAAAACAAGAAAAAGGCTGGGTTGCTGTTTCGGCAAACCAACTCATGGGAGGCACTGCCTCACCTGTCACGGGATTTGACCAGCCCACCGGCTACTACGCCTGGCTTTTGGATTTTGAACCCACCCGCCTCGGCACCTCCATTTTTATTTACAATATCAAATAGTTAGCGATACTTAATATACGCCTGGTCGCCAAAGCGCAAATCGATGTATTCAAGTAAGGGGCGCTTTGCAAACGGGATTTCCTGGTCCAACACGAGTTTGGCTTTTGTCGTTTGCCAGTCTATATTGTCTGCAGGATTCAAATATATCTCCCAGCCTTCAGAAATTCTTGCATTTGCCCGGTCTTCAGAAAACACGGTAATGCCAGAGACACGCAAACCAACTTCCTGAAAAAGCGCAGCAGCGTCCATTTGTTTTTGGAACAAAAGTATGTTTGAAAGCAGTTCCTGCGCCAACACCTGCTCGCCCAGCACGGCTTCGCTCTTGCCCCCGAAAATAACGACTTCCCCTTCGGGTTCTTTTTGCTCAAAAATAACGCCACCACTGTCCATGGCAAAGCACTCTCGAACCGACCGCGCTGCCTGCTCTTCTCCTTCCGAAACCTCTACCGTAAAGTTTTTCTGCTGGCACCACACCGCCACTGCCCCGCGTTCTTTTATGGTAACCTTTATTTTGTCTGGGAACGTGGTATCAACCGCTACCGTTTCTATTTCGGGAAACGCGGCCTGCACTTCCTGCGCCACCCTGCCCACATTTGCCAGAAACAAATTATTTATGCTCAAAAAAGCAAACTTTTTTGGGATATGCTCTCTGGTAAGTTCCTGCAGTTTTTCCGCGGGCACTTTTTGCGCTCCTTGTACCTCAATGTGCTTTATTTGAAACACGGGAGTAAAAAATAATCCGTACCCCAGCCCTCCCAAAGTGAAAACCCCCAACAGACTAAACCAAAAAAACCGGCTTTTTAAGACCTTTTTCCAGGGAGACCGCTTTGGTTTTAACCGCCGAATCGGCTTATATCGCTTTGATGGCATAAATAAAAAACGTTTCTAAGGGCGAAGAGAGACAAATTTTGAAATCGTAGGGTTAGGGCGTGGCCCCGAGCAGAGCGAGGGGTAGGGGTCTCGATTTCCAAAATTTCGTCTCTCGTAGCCGTTTATAGACGCCTTCGTTTTTTTCGCGTAGTTTCAAAAATCCACGTGGGCCAGTATTTCCATGATACAGGATAATCCTGCGTTTTTACATATTCAAATGCCTGCCCCCCAAACCCCATTTTAAATAAGGTTGGTCCTGCCCATGGATGCTTGGGATATTTTTGGGGGTCTACAAATCCCCAAAAGTCGTACAACGCACATCCCCGCCTTTTTGCTTCGCGGATTGCTTCCCATTGCACCAGATACGGCACCGAAAGCTTTGCGTACTCGCCGAGCGAAGCGCCTTGATGATAAAATCCTATTCCTGCCCAAAATACCGCTAACGCAGCAGCTACCGGTTTGCCCTTATACAACCCGAAAATCAGGGAGACCTGATTGTCTTTTTGCAACGCAGCTATTTCTTGCTCCGTATCTTTCTTTGAAAAGGGAATAAACTTTTGGCGCTCCCCTACCGCACGGCTTAACTTATGAAATTCTTCCAAATCCCCGGTCTCCAAACCTTGCCGTATGGTAATGTCTTCGTTCTTAAGGTTTTGACGGATAAGATACCTGGCTGCTTTTCGCATATTTTTGAGGAGTTCCTCTTCTGCAGGCGTGATATCGAGTTTCCACGTCGATTCGTATGTGGTGTACATAGGCGCTCCCCTGAAGCCCAAGTTCCTTAGCACCGCATTATTCTGCGGACTTCCTTCCCACAAAGGATTTATCCGAACAAAGCTTGCCCCTTCTTGCCTCGCCATTTCGCGAAGCCTTTCTAAGAGCGTTTCGAGTGCTTCCTTTCTATGGACTACCTCGACCAGAGAGGGGCCGTGCGCTATCTCCAGGTACGTTCCTCTTCTGGCAACTTTTTTGGATGTTAGAGCAACAGCAATTAACTGCTCCCTATCGTATACCCCAAAACGCCATATCTTTTCTCTGGAGGCTTGCCTAAAATCACCCCAATTCCACGACTGGAAAAAAGTTCTCTGGGGGCACCGCAACAAAAAATTCTCCCATATATGCTTGTCGGTTATTTCTCTAACCTGCATCTTTTATAAACACAATAATTTTTTGCAGCTCCTTTTCCCGAATGTTTATATGCGTAGGCAGATTAAGGGTTACTTGGGCAAGATTTTCTGCCTTGGGGCACACGCCCTTTTCATATCGCATTTTGTTAAGCTGGGTATCATCGGGCGCCAAAGGGCTGGTATACCAATCCCCTATCAACAAGTTTTTTGTCCACGCCTTTCTGATAATTTCATGGGCATTTTTGTGCTTTACAACAAAACGCAAAAAAATGTTTTCGCGTTCTGCAAATTGCTTTGGCAATTCAAACGTGCTGCCAGTTAAAGCTGTATAATACTTTTGCGCGATTTCTTTTCGGTGGGCGTTAAACCTATCGAGCTTTCCTAGCTGGCGCAACGCCAAA
>DASRUP010000096.1:0-6733 GCA_035655395.1 Minisyncoccota bacterium | reverse complement strand
CAGCATGCCAATGAGCTCTGGGGACAGGGCAGCAATGGGGCCGCTGAAAAACCGCAGCAAAAGCCCGAACACAAGGGCAATGGCAAGGTTTGCCGCAGGGCCCGCAAAGCTTACTTTGGCGGAACCAAACTTCTGATCGCGGAAATTGTTGGGGTTCACCGGAACCGGTTTTGCCCAGCCAAAAGCATAAGGCCCTCCAGGTGCGGTTTGGGTCGTTAGTAAAAGAAAAAACGGCACCAGCAAAGAGCCGATGGGGTCGATATGAGGAATAGGGTTTAATGTAAGGCGCCCTGCTTGCTTTGCGGTGGGGTCGCCTTGGGAATGCGCTACCCACCCGTGCGACACTTCGTGAAGCACCACCGAAAACACCAGCACCAGAATGAGATACACAATATCCGTAAATTCCATAGTCTTTACGTTAGCATAACTTGAAACATTTTTCAAACTTTGCTATAGTTGGCAAATGGCTCAACAATGCGCAATTTGCGGAAAACACAGCAATATCGCCTGGCGCCTGGTAAAGCTCCGCGGAAAATATAATCCTACGGCCAAGCACAAACAAAAACCGAACCTCCAGTGGACGAGGCTTCTTTCTGGCGGGCGCGTAAAAGCGTGTACCAAGTGCATCAAGAATCTTGCGAGAACAAGCTAAGTTTGGGGTGCCCGGGCTGTAGTACAACGGCAGTATACACCCTTGGGGTGGGTGCGACCCGGGTTCAATTCCCGGCAGCCCGACCAACAGCGCATGATCAAAATCTATCACAAGGCAGTGCGGGAACAGCAACTCACCGAACTTGCTGATTTTCGTGTTGGCTCTTTAATTTATGTGGAAAACCCTACCGAGGAAGAGCTCAACCAGCTAGAGCAGCGCTACAAAGCAGACCACAGTCTTTTACTCGACGCTTTAGACCTCAACGAGGTGCCCCGCTTAGAGCACGAAGAAGGCATAACCTATGTATTTACCCGGTTCCCGATACGCGAGACAAACCGCGTTGTTACGCTGCCCTTACTCATCGCCGTGGGGGGCGACTTTGTAATGCTGGTTTCACCAAAGCCTCTTCCCCTTTTGGAGCGCTTTCTCACCGGAAAGGCGGATTTTTATACCACTCAGAAATCCAAACTCTTCACGCAGATTTTTTCGCAGCTCAACCTTGGTTATCAGGGGTTTTTGCGCGAAATGAGCCGCGACGTGCGCAGCACCACGGTGCGCTTTGAGCGCGTTCGGAACCGCGATATTATCCAGTTTGTTGCATTCGAACGCGTACTCAACGACTTCCTTGCTGCGCTGGTTCCCACCAACCGGATTTTGGAAGACATTTTGAGCGGGAAATACTTTAAGCTCTACGAAGAAGACCACGAACTCACGCAAGACGTGCGCCTTGCCAACGGCCAGCTTATTGAGTCGTGCAAATCGGACTTGAAAACCATTGTGAATTTCCGTGAAGCCTACTCCACCATAATGACCAACAACTTAAACCGCGTTATTAAGCTGTTTACTGCGCTTACGGTGGTGCTCACGGTTCCCACCATGATTGCAAGCTTCTACGGCATGAACGTTGCCCTGCCCTTCCAAAACTCGCCTATGGCCTTTTGGTGGATTCTCTGGGGCACCATTATTATTGCCATTTTCATTCTGGGAACCTTTGTCTGGAAACGCTGGCTATAATTGCAGGCCTGCTTCAATCTTTATTTCAAGAACGGCGTCAGCCTGGGCATACGCCTTTGCTTCTTGTGCTACTCGCATTGCCTGCTGAAACAGTACAAATGCTTCACCATAACTCCCCGCCTGCAATTTCGCGCTTCCGTTTGCAAACGCGCTCTCTGCTGCCTGAAGTTTTACCTCGGCGTCGGTTTCAGCCTGGGTTTTAGCTTTTGCCGCGATAAAGTTTTTTACTTCGGCAATTTTATTCTCCGCGGCGCTCATCTTTCCTTCAGCCGCCTGCCTTTGCTGTGTTCCTCCCTGCGCCTGAACTTCAACTTCCGCTTCCTGACGCGCCTGCCTTGCAGTGGTAGCTCGCGTTCTGACAACAGAGATAAACTCGCTTAATTCCAGGCCGTTTACCTCGCCCCTTACCAGGCCAAGAACTTTTCCGTGGGCATCGAACGTTGCCTCGAGATCCGAATGAATCTCTGCCGCCAAATCGGCTCTCCCCTGGGAGTTAAACCGCGATGCCATTTGCGACAACTGCTCTGCATGCTGTTCAACTTTTGCGTCGAGCTCTGCCGAGGCTTTTCCTGAAAACTTGCCTTTCGCGGCGAGTTCTTCTGCCTCTTGGAGCCTGCGTTCTACCTGCTCCACTTTCCAGTTTGTCCTGGTTTCAGCGGAGAACGATAAGAAAGAACGAACTCCCTCATTCACCTCGGTTTTTACCGGGTAAAGAATATCCCCCGGTAAAGCGTTTTCTGCTGCGAGCGAAGCCCCTCCGCTCACCGCGACTGTTATGAGAAGTACTAATGCTACTGCCATAGGTTTATATAAAAGTTGTAAAAACCTTTGCAAATCGCTTATAATTGACCTTTGCACTTGACGACGGGTGTTGTCGCCAAATCTTACAGGATTTTCTTCAATATAACTCAACAAGGCCTTTAAGCCAAGGCTTTTCTCTTCTTTCTGCATCTGTACCCGTTTTGCCTTTTGAAAAAATTCTTTAAGTTTCTGGTCCATATTCTTCTTTTTCTAATATAATTCGCAGCTGCGCTAAGCCGCGGTGAATGCGCACCGAAATTACATTTTCCGACTCCCCCGCAATCTCGGCTATCTCTTTTACCGAGAGTTCCTCGGCATACCGCAACAGCACGGCTTCCCTGTATATTTCGTCGAGCTGTTCCGCTTTAGAGAAGACGGTTTTGGCATCTATAATCTTACCTATATCTTTATCCTTGTTCGAGGCAAACTGAACGCCGCCTTCGGTTGCAGCTTCCAGCGAAGAAACTTTCTTTTTCCGGTATTCGTCGACCGCCAGGTTGTTTGCAACCTTATACAGAAAGGCCCGCATATTGACAATTTGCGTTCCTCTGGCAATCTCCAGCCATACGCGCTTAAAGGTCTCCTGCGCCAAATCCAAAGCAAGCTCCCTGTCGGATACCTTAAAGCAGCAGTGGCGAAATATCGCGTCGCCATACTTTTCGTATGCTTCCAAAAACAGCTTCTCTTCTTTTGCCGGCATTTGGCAATCATAGAACCAAAAACCCTCGATTTCAAGAGGGTTTTTGGAAAATTCTTTTGCTGGCAACTTTATCGCACCGCGTCTTTCAAACCTTTTCCGGGCTTAAACCGAGCAACAGTCATTGCGGGAATGCGGATTTTCTCGCCGGTTTTGGGGTTTCTTCCCGGGCGCGCGGCCCTCTTGGAAGACGTAAAAGTGCCAAAACCCGTGAGCGCTACCGACTTGCCTTTTTTGAGAGTGGCGGTAACGCCGTCGATAAAGGCTTCAAGCGCATCTCCTGCCTGTCGCTTGTTGATGTTGGCCTTCTGGGCAATCATCTCGAGGAGTTCTTCTTTATTCATTAGTATTGTTTGTTTGTTGTATAAAAATTCCGACCTTGCAATCGAGGTGTATTATACCACTACAAGAGGATTACTTCCAGGCAACTCCTCTACGCAACTCGCCTTGTCGCGGTTCCTGACTCTGGCTTTGTGTTACCTGGGGAGTTACGACCGTACTGCCAGACCCGGTTGGCTGGTTTGAAGTTTCTGCCGTTTCCAAGGGAGCTGCTCCCCCGCGGCGGCGCGCCCTTCTTGCAAGAACAACTGTTCCCAATACCGCGAGGATTGCCAAAGTAAGCAATTCGGGCCCGCCCAAATTCCGCAACGGGCTGGTTATGCTCATAAAGCGGTCTTGCAGCCTGGTCACCGCCGCTGCTTCCGGTTCCGGGGTAAGAGTAACCCCTCCAAACACATTATCTTCTCTAGGTGCAGGAGTCGGGGCTGGTACAGGAGCCTGGGCTATGGGAGCTGGTGCAGGAGCCAGAGGAGCCGGCGTTGGTGCCACTGCAACCGGAGCCGGCCGCGCTACTACGGGAGCCGGGGAAGGGCTCGACATTTCGGCCAGCAATCGTTCCTGAAGCGCGACTGCCTGTTTTTCTAATACCAATTTATTTACAAGCAAAGAAAGCCTGTTTACCTCTACTTCAATATCCTGCAGCTGCTGGGCGATTTCCTGCAACGCTGCCTGTTCTTCTACGACTGTTGGAGTTGCTGTAGTGTCTTGCGCAAACGCTTCTTTGGCGGTTACGCCTACAACCGCCAAACTTACTATTCCGGCTGTTACCAATAAGGAAAGTATGTGTTTCATAAGTGTTTCTGGAAATTCGTTGGTACTGTGTTAATTTCGACCTTTCTTTTGTTTATATGCAATTCGTGACCTTATACCTTTGTCTTACACCATTTGTCAAAAAATGTCCACAGGTTCCTCAACCACCTCTACTGGCATAACTTCTTTCGCGGGTTCGTCAACGGGCGGCTCCGTGTTTTCGGCTGGCTCCTCAACAACAGTTTCTTCTGCCAAAGGTTCCACCGCTGGCTCTGGCTCCGACGGTACCGTCGGAGCAGGCGGCTCATCACCTATCGTTGAGGTAGGTTCCGCTTCTATTAGAGGTTCTGGCGCCGTCTCGTCGCCTTGATCATTTTCATCTGTATGTCCTACCTCTTCTGTCCCACCCCCCTCTACCTCGGTTTCCGCCTTATAGTCCTCTTCTTCCTCATCGTCTTCGGGCTTTGGCCCCTTATCCCCTTTATCGCCTTTTTCACCCTTATCTTCCTTATCCTCTTTGTCCTCTTTATCGTCCTTATCTTCGTCATCCTCCTCTTCGTCGTCGTGCCTTTTCTCCTTAGCTATAATAACGCTTGGGATGCGCTCTTCGTCATGGAAACCGGAAAACAGCAGGGGAAAGGGCAGCTGCCACCCTGAATATACCAGGTCAAACTCGCACTGCTTTCCGGCAAATTCCTCGCCAAGGCTTGCCAAAGAGGCAAAAAATCCCCAGTCGTCTGGATCCCCAAAGCCAAACTCCCCGGCCTCAAAGCTTACCAAAGGCCCTTCGTATTTGGTATCCCCCTGAAGCATGGCCTTAAAATGCAACACATCGCATAAAGGCCCTGCAAAATTTTCTGCCCGCACCTGGTAATGGAACAAAATACTCTGAATATCTTCTACGCTCACAAGGCGGGAAGCAGGGTGGCTGGGTGAAACTTTGGGCGAAAAATCCCCTGTCGAGTCCAGTTCAAAGTCCAAAAGCGCGGCAGCCAGCAAATTCCCCCCGGAAGTTTCCGTGTCGTTAAAATACGCCACAGTCTCTGTAATAACCGACATACCGAGCAGGTTCACTCCCAAAACCAGCAAAACAACCACAATCTTGGCCCGGCTGTGTTTTTGCTTTACCTTGCAATGCACCGGGCTGGGCGCCTCCCACGTAACTTTGTCGTGGTGAAAAAGGTATGGGGCAACCTGCCCAAACCCTTTAGAGGTTTTCCTCGGTTGTCGGCAGTTTATCAGCCTTTGCATGTCTTTGTTTTAACAAACGCCTTGCCTCGACCATAATTTTGCGCATCTCGTCGCCAATAATCACTAAAGCCGGAATTCCAATAATTAAGGCAAAACCTATGGGCTGCCTTGCAAAGTCAATAACATACCCAATATAGGGTACATTGAATATAACTTTTCCCAGCACGTCGCGTGACGGCACAGGGTTTGGGTCTGCGTTTTCGTTGGCGTCGCCCTTGGTTTGGTATGTGGCTGCCCGCCCTTGCCCCTCGATATTTACAATGCGGTGAGTAATGGGCGGTGTTTTTTTGGTCGCCGGGCCAAAGGTAATGATGTCGCCTTGCTGGTACTCACTCGAAGGTTTTACCACTACTACGGCTCCCGTATGTATGGCCGGCTCCATGGAACCAGACTGCACCACCAGAATTTTGTAGTTGCCGGTAATGGGGAAAACCGAACCCGCAATTGCCAAAGCAATCACCACCAAAAACCCTATAAACCCGTAATATACAATTTTCCCTGCTGCTTTTACCATGCCATAAAACCCTTATCCCCCCGCCTTCTCAAAGAAAGCGAGGGTAAAGAGCTTCAGAGAATCTGCAGCACTAGGGGCTCACTAGCTGTCCATTCGGACAATCAACCAAATCTTCCAGAATTGCCTCCAAGTCGTCAAAGTCTGTAGCATTGAAGTAGTGGTTTGCAGACGGAGCACTCACGATGTCGTTCTGCAGGAACGCAGCGCCGCTCGCACCAATGCCTACCCCTACTGCAAAGATTTCCGTGCCGGCGTTTTTGGAATCGGTTGCCGCATCTTCTGCATCGTCTGCATTGGTACCTGGGCCATCACTTGCGGTAGGCTCGCCATCGGTAATAATTACCATGAACTTAGCTACCCCGGCCCTGCCGTTGGTATCCAATTCTAGCTGTGCAGTTCGAATTCCGTCTTCTAGATTCGTCAAACCTGACCCAGGCGACGGGATGTTATCGATCGCGGTTTTTACCGTAGTGCCGTCGTCTGTAAGTACCTGGTCAAGCGTGGCCGAGCTGGAAAAGCTTACCATTCCCACATGCACGCCGCCTGTCGAAGGCGCCAAGGCATCGACAAACGCTTTTGCCGCGTTTTTCATGGTTGTCATCTCTCCAGCGTCTATGCTGCCAGAACGATCAAGCACCAGCATTACGTCTGCCTCTTCCATGCAGCCAATGCCTCCATTTCCGCACACAAAGTCTGGATTATTCCTCGCTTGTTC
>DASRUP010000095.1:0-2949 GCA_035655395.1 Minisyncoccota bacterium | reverse complement strand
TTCGTAAAGATTTTTTTGCGGCCCTTCCAAAAGGGGCATAAGCCTTGGATAAATAAACTCCGGCGTAAGGGAGCCGGTGAGATGGGTATGTTCGTCGCGATAGGGAAGGGGAAATTTGCGCAAAAACTCGCGCAGTATGTGCCCCACGGGATGGTTTATCAATACTTCAATGTCTTCTGAATACTGTTGAAATTGGCTTAAGTGTTGGCGAAAGTCGGCCAAAAGGTCGAATGCCTCTTTCTTTTTCTTTATCGAAGCTGAATTCGTGGCAAGTTCCAAAGTTTCCTGCAACGAAATGCCGTTGGTAGAACTTACAATGCGCACTAAATGGTCAAACAAATCGTATTGCGTTTCTGCGTTTGGAAGTTTTTGTGTTTCTTTGTCAGTCATTTTTTAAGGTAATAGAATGCGGGTGGCTTTCCTGGCGCCCGGCTTGCGTAATGCGTACAAACCTTGCCTGCTTGTGCAACTCAACAATGTTTTTTGCCCCTGTGTACCCCATTCCAGAGCGCAACCCTCCGAGCAGCTGGAATACTACTTCCGCCAGAGGACCTTTGTATGGCGTAAAGGCTTCTATGCCTTCTGCCACGTGTTTTTCCGAACCTTTTTGGCTGTACCGGTCGGTGGCTTTGCCCTTTTGCATGGCGGCAAAAGAGCCCATGCCCCTGTAAACTTTGTATTTTTTTCCTTGTACGGTAACTACTTTTCCCGGCGCTTCATTAGTGCCGGCAAACAGAGAACCCAACATTACCGTGTCTGCTCCGGCGGCAAGAGCCTTGGTAATATCTCCAGAAAAGCGAATGCCCCCATCTGCTATAACAGGCACATTTTTTGCTCGGGCCACCTTTGCCACGTCCATAATAGCGGTGAGTTGGGGCATTCCTACGCCGCTTACGATTCTTGTGGTGCAAATGGAACCGGGGCCTACGCCTACTTTCAGGGCATCTGCGAAAGACACCATTTCCTTTGCGGCTTCTGGTGTGGCAATATTTCCCACGACGAGGTCTGCCTTTATCGCTTTTTTGATTTTCTTTGCGTCTGCCACTATGTTTGGTTTGTGTGCATGAGCGCAATCAATAGAGACGAGGTCGGCTCCCGCTTGGTCTAAAGCCTTTGCCCTTTCGATATCGTGGGGGCCAATGGCAGCTCCCACGGGCAGGCTTGCGTCGTGCTTTTTTACCTGTGCCACCATTTTTACCTGTTCTTCAATGGTGCAGTTTCGGTGAAGAATGCCAATGCCTCCTTCTTTTGCCAAGGCAATGGCGAGCTTTGCTTCTGTTACCGTATCCATAGCGGCCGAGATGAGGGGAGTGGCCAGCGTAATGTGGCGGGTTAAACGCGAGCGCAAATCAATTTCAGACGGGTTTACGTCTGATACTTGGGGAACCAACAGCACGTCGTCGAATGTAATGGCAAGAGGAATTCTGGTCATAGAAGAGTTCCTTCGATTATATAAACGAAAACACTGTTTTGCAACAGCGCGTCCGTTTTTGGGAGCGGGTGAAGGGAATCGAACCCTCGTACTCTGATTGGCAACCAGATGCACTACCATTGTGCTACACCCGCACTTCGCCCGCCTTCGGTGGGCTCAGTGTGCCGCGGGAGGGAATTGAACCCCCGACACGAGGCTCTTCCGAGCGATTTTCTTGGATTGCTCCAAGGATCGGACTATATCATCACCCCGCAAAATCGCATTTGGCGATCGCGGGGGTTGGGCGCTTCGTCCGACGTTATGTCGAACTACTCCCTTTCGGGATAGTCTCTACACCTTCCCCGACGCGAGGTCGGAGCTTGGCTCGGGATTGTCCTTCGACTGCGCTCAGGATTTCCCCGAATTCACCCAATTTTTCATCTGGCGTTACCGCCAGAGGGCCCAAAGATCTTAGGCCACTGCTCTACCACTGAGCTACCGCGGCATAGTGTTTGTTTAACACACTTTTAAAAATTTTGAAAGTACGTCTGCACTGCCTCGCCATACGTGTTTTCGAACTCCAGTTTTTCAGATTCTGCTTTGGTAACCCATCGGATTGTCATTAGTCCTTCAAGCCAAACTTAAATTTCATGCCGAGGAATGTGCCAGCCGCAATTCCTGCCGCATACACTATAATGGCAGTAATTCCCCGATTCGCGTCAAGCTGGGTAAGAATATTGTAGAGTACGAGCATGGCTACTACTGTTCCCAAAAAGGAAAGCAGGGTAGCAGGCGCCACTTTATTTTTGGCGATAAACCTCCAGTCTAACGTAACAAGAAAATCCTGCACTATGCCAGCTAAAAAATAGAGCACAAATTCCATGGTGGGCGGTGAAGGGCTCGAACCCTCGACCTTCTCGGTGTAAACGAGACGCTCTAGCCAACTGAGCTAACCGCCCTTCGTCGCTTCGCTCCTCAGGGTAAACCTAAAAGCTTGCCCTGAACGAAGTGAAGGGTGCGGACGAGAGGACTTGAACCTCCACGGGCTTGCGCCCACAAACACCTCAAGCTTGCGCGTATACCAATTCCGCCACGTCCGCATTTGTTATACTTCTTTTTTTTGTTCGGTTTCTTCGGCGGGTACTTCTTCTTTCACTTCAGCTTCAGCTTTCGGAGCTTCAGGCTCCACTACCTCTATTCCAAATTCTTTTGCTTTCAAGCGTGCCTTCCTCCCTTTGGCCTCCCTAAGGTAATACAGTTTTGCCCTGCGTACTTTTGCCCGTTTGGTAATCTCCATTTTCTGAATAAAAGGCGCATGGAGAGGGAAAATACGTTCTACCGCTACCCCCTGGCTTATTTTTCGCACGGTAATAGTGGCATTGATTCCCTTGCCATGTTTTCTGGCCAGCACCAAACCTTCGAACACCTGGATGCGTTCTTTTGCTTGCCCTGAGCCTGTCGAAGGGCCTTCTTTTACTTTTTGGTGTACGCGAACCGTATCACCAGGCTGGATGTCTGGAAGTTGTTGTTTGATATTT
>DASRUP010000094.1:0-2736 GCA_035655395.1 Minisyncoccota bacterium | reverse complement strand
ACCCATCCTTTGGGGTAGCTCACTAGATTTTCTGCGCCTTGGGCGGTTACCAGTATGTCGTCCTCGATCCGGATGCCTATTCCGCGCTCCGGGTAATACAATCCTGGCTCAATGGTTTCTACATTGCCGGGCTCCAGTGTTTCCTCTGACTTTTCCCCGAGTCGCGGGTTTTCATGCACCTCCAAACCAAGGCCGTGGCCCGTGTTGTGCAGAAAACCTTTGTCGCCCACGTGGTAGCCTGCCTGCAATAAAACATCAATGCAAACTTTGTGGATGTCGCTTGCCTTTTTACCCGGCGCCACGGCTTTTATACCTTCTTGCTGTGCTAAGAGCACCGCCTCATACATTTTCTGTATTTCTTCGGGTGGCGCACCTTTTACAAAAGTTCTGGTAATGTCGGCAAAGTATCCTGTGGTACGGCTACGCGGGAACAAATCGCAAACTATGGTTTGGTGAGGTTTTAGTCCTCCCTCGCCCGGATGGTGCGGAATAGCGGCGTGCTGCCCGCAGGATATGATAATTCCCTCTTCTGAAATCATGTCTTCCTTGAGCAGCAGTTTTTCCGCCTCACTCTTTAGAAACTCGCTCGTAAGAACCTCCTCGTTATACAAAATACTGTTTTCCTGAATAGTAGACTCTCGTAAAATTCTCTCAATAAGCGCAAAGGCTTTCTCGGTTTTTTGCACGCTTTGGCGGATCGCCTGTACTTCTTCTGTAGTTTTTATTGCCCTTTCTGGATACAAAGATTCTTGCACAGATAACTCTATGCCTTTGGAGCGCAAAAAGTCCGCAAGCTGCAAAGGAAAGTTAAAGGGTACTTCCAGCTCGCCTTGCCCAAGCCCATATTGCTCTAAAAGCTGCCAGGCAAAGTCTTCAAAAGATCCGCTGGGCTTTAGTAATACAGCCTGCAAATTAGGGTTTTTGTTTTTCTCCTGGAAGAAGCCAAGCTCGCGGTGATCTAAAAACACATATTTTGCTTGACCCAAGTCGATGAAAAAGAAAGGATCCAACACTGGAACCTTTATTGCGTAGAATAAGTCTGCATTTTTCGTGCTGTCGTATGCAAACTTTGCCATTACTGAATCCTGGGAAACAACGACTCTCCCTTCTCTATTTTAGTCTGAATAGTCCACGTCCCGCCCTCTCTACTCTTCTGCGCGCTTCCTAGCTGTTCCAGAACTCTATCAGCGGTTTCCGGAAGAAATGGTTTGAGAAGCCATCCAACCTCAGCTAACGTCGCGATTAGATCTTTCCAGACCTCTCCCGCATCTTCTCTGTCCTTTTCCCAAGGCTTCTTCTCCTCGATATACTGGTCACATTGAGAAATGACTTTCCAAATCGCTTCAAGCGCTTCGTGAAACTGAAAGTTATCGAGAGCTTTCTGACAGTGATCTATCATCTCCTCAACACCCTCCTTAAGTTTTTGATTTCCAATAGAAATACTAGAACTTTCGATGTTCCCGCCATGAGTTTTTGCCATCGTTGTTAATCGCGCCAGAAGATTCCCCAAACCATTCGCCAAATCGGCATTATAGCGGGTTTCGAATTTTTCGAAACTAAAGTCGCCGTCTTCGGTAGGCGGAATCTCGCGCAGGAAAAAGTATCGCACGGCGTCTGTCCCGTATTTCTCGAGCAGAACGAAAGGGTCAACCACATTTCCCAGAGTTTTAGACATTTTTTGCCCGTCTACGGTAATATACCCGTGCACAAAAATGGTTTTGGGTAAAGACAAACCGGCAGACATTAAAAACGCTGGCCAATACACGGCATGAAAACGCGTAATGCCTTTGCCTATTACATGCACGTCTGCAGGCCACCATTTTTTGTATTGCTCCTCGTTTAATCCAAAACCGATGCCAGATTGATAGGTGTTTAAAGCGTCAAACCAAACATACATTCGCTGGCTGTCGTCGCCAGGCACCGGAACTCCCCAATTTTTGGCGCGTTCGTTTGAGCGAGAAATGCTAATGTCTTGCAAGGGCTGTTTTAAAAACGACAACACTTCGTTTTTGCGCGTGGCAGGCACAATGCGCAATTGGTCTTTCTCGATTAACCCAACCAACTTTTCTTGGTATGTTGAAAGCTTAAAGAAATAGTTTTCTTCCTGTACTTTTTCTAACTTGCGGCCTGGGTGCTCAAAACACTCGCCGTTTTTGTCGAGCTCGTCTGGAGTATAAAAAGTTTCGCACCCCACGCAATACAGACCTTCGTAGGTTTTTTTGTAAATATCCCCTGCCTTGTTGCACAATTCCCACAGTTTTTGGCTCGAGGCATGATGCTCTTTGCTGCTACCTTTCTGAAATACGTGAAACTCTACATTGAGCTTTGTTGCAAGCTCGCCAAAAAGCACGGCGTTTTCGTCGATAAACTGCTGCACCGGAACTCCTGCTTTTTCTGCTGCTTGTACGTTTTTTAACGCGTTTTCATCTGCTCCGGAAAGGAGGCATACGTCGTTCCCCTGCTGCTTTTTATATCGGGCAATAACATCTGCCTGCACAAACTCCAAAGCATGCCCAATGTGGGGCTTTGCGTTTACGTATGGAATTGCTGTGGTGATATAAAACTTGGCCATTCCTTTCTCTTAGCACAATTTCCCTTTATTTTCCAGAAAAATAAACCTCGGGAAATGTGCTTCCCGAGTCTTAGAGAACCACCTCCAAAGGTTGGCTCTCTTGAACAATGAGGTCTCCAGGCTCCACCTTAATGGTGGGTCCATTGGTTATTTGAAAACGGAAA
>DASRUP010000093.1:0-5345 GCA_035655395.1 Minisyncoccota bacterium | reverse complement strand
CAACCGCCTTTACGCCAGGTAGCCCAGGAATTGGAACGGCAGTGGGAACTCTTTGGCATCCAAACGGAAATCCAGCTTTCCCCTGCGGCTAGCCTTGAACGGGATGTTATAAAGCCGCGTGCCTACCAAACTCTTCTGTTTGGCGAAGTGCTGGGCAAAATACCAGATCCTTTTCCCTTTTGGCATTCTTCGCAGGTAACAGATCCGGGATTAAACCTTTCTTCCTACCAGAACCAGGAATTAGACAAGCTGCTGGAAGCTGCGAGGAGAGAGCCAGAAGAAGAGAAACGCAAAGCCATGTTTGAACAAGCGCAAAGCATATTATTGGCAGACGTGCCCGCACTTTTTCTGTACGACCTTCCCTATACCTACTTTGTTTCCAAGAAAATTCAGGGAGTCCAGCCTTCCGTAATCGCCAACCCTTCCTGGCGCTTTGCCGGCGTAGGCGAATGGTATATCGAGACCAGAAGAGCCGGAAAATAAATAATGTTCCCGCCTTTGGCGGGCCCCTTAAAGCAAAGCAGTTTTCTTTAAGCCCAGGTGGTGAAATTGGTAAACACGCTAGCTTCAGGAGCTAGTGCCTTCACCGGCTTGCGAGTTCGAGTCTCGCTCTGGGCACCTCGAATAATAAACTCTAATTACTAATTCCTTATGGAGAAAGAAGCATCGAGACCGCCTACCACTTTTGCAACGCGCAAAAGCGCAGGGCAGCCAAAAGACATGAACTTGCGCATCACCCCCCTTGGAGGGTTGGGTGAGGTTGGGCGCAATCTGATGGTAGTAGAATACCAGAACAGCATATTGCTCATTGATTTGGGCTTTCGCATGCCAGAAGAAGATATGCCGGGCGTAGACTATATTATCCCCAATATTTCTTCGCTCAAAGGCAAAGAAAAACAAATCCTGGCTCTTTTAATTACGCATGGCCACTACGACCACATCGGAGCTATACCCTATTTGCTGCGCCAGCTCGGCAATCCACCCATCTTTGCAGGAAACCTGGGAAAAGCCATTATTCTCAAACGCCAGGAAGATTTTGCCACCCAGGCCAAACTCCGCATTACCGCCCTGGAAGACGGCAAAAAGTTTAAGCTCGGCCCTTTCACCGTGGAACCCTTCCGGCAAAACCACAATATTACCGACAACTTCGGATTTTTTATCAATACCCCTGCAGGGAATATCGTGCATACGTCCGACTTTAAGTTCGACGACGACCCGGTAAATGAGCCCGGCACCGACTACAAGCGCCTCCAAAAGATCGGCGACCAGGGGATTCATTTGTTAATGTCCGACTCCACAAACGCCGAAGAACCGAACCACTCGCTTTCTGAAAAAGTCATTTTTGCGAACTTAGACGAAATCTTCAAGCAGGCAAAGGGAAGGATTATTACCGCCACCTTTGCTTCGCTGATTAACAGGGTGCAGCAAATTATTACGCTTTCGGAAAAATACGGCAGGCACGTGGGCCTCGAAGGATACTCCATGAAAACCAACGTGGAGATTTCCAAGCAGTTTGGATACATGAAATCCAAAGCCGGCACTATTCTGAAAACCAAAGATGTGCTCTCGTATCCCGACTCCAAAGTTACCATTTGCGGAACCGGGGCCCAGGGAGAGGAACGCGCCGTGTTAATGCGCATTGTAAACGGCGAACATCCTCATGTGAAAATTCAGCGGGGCGACACGGTAATCTTTTCTTCTTCAGTAATTCCGGGCAACGAACGCAGCGTGCAATTCGTAAAAGACCAGCTCTACAGGCAGGGCGCCAATGTATTCCACTACAAAATGATGGATATCCACGCTTCCGGACACGCCAATCAGGAAGAGTTAAAGCAAATGCTCAAGCTTATGCGCCCCAAGTTTTTAATGCCCGTGCACGGACAGTTTTCGATGTTAGTAAACCATGCAAAACTCGCCCAGGGAGAAGGCATGCCAGAACAAAACATCTTTGTTATGGAAAATGGCCAGACTCTTTCGCTTAACAAAGCGGAAGCTGCCATACAAAAAACCAAGGCGCCAGCCAACTATATTATGGTAGACGGTCTGGGAGTTGGCGACGTGGGCGAAGTGGTGCTGCGCGATCGCCAAAACCTGGCCAAAGACGGGATCTTTGTGATTATTTGCGTGGTAGACCGGCAAACCGGCAAGGTAAAAGGCTCTCCCGACATTATTTCGCGCGGCTTTATTTACCTGCGGGAGTCCAAAGAGCTGCTCCGCGAGGTAAGAAAGAAAACCATAGCCACTGTAGACCAGTCTTCGGGGTCTGGAGGGCCTATTAACTGGATTTATGTAAGAGACCTCGTGCGCAACCGGATTTCTGAATACTTGTTCACCAAGACCGAACGACGGCCTATGGTTCTCCCCGTTATCATTGAGGTATAATTGAGGCATGAGAGTCTTAAGCGGCATACAGCCTACCGGACAACTGCATATTGGGAACTATCTGGGAGCGGTAAAATACTGGGCGCAGCTGCAGGAAAAACATAACTGCTATTTTGCAGTGGTAGATTTGCATGCGCTCACGGTGCAGCAAGACCCGAAAGCCTTTGCCAAAACTACAATGGATAAGGTGATAGAACTTCTTTCGGTAGGACTGGATCCTGAACGCTGTACTCTCTTTTTGCAGTCTTCCATAAAAGAGCACACCGAACTGGCCTGGATTTTCAACACCCTTATCCCTATGGCAGAGTTGGAACGCATGACGCAGTACAAAGACAAAGCTGAAAAAAACCAGAAAAACGTAAACGCCGGGCTCTTTACCTATCCTGCCTTAATGGCGGCCGACATTTTATTGTACAAGACCGATGGCGTACCCGTAGGGAAAGACCAGGAGCAGCACCTCGAACTTACGCGCCTTGTCGCAAGAAAATTCAACAACCTCTATGGAAAAACGTTTGAAGAGCCTGATTCTCTAATTCCCAATGAGGGAGCGAAAGTCATGTCTTTGCAAGATCCAACCAAGAAAATGTCGAAGTCAGACGCCCCGGCCTCTTATATTTCGCTGTTCGACTCGCCCGAAGATATCGAAAAGAAAATTATGCGGGCTACCACCGACGAGGAAGATGCCGTTACGTATAATCCCGCCAAAAAGCCGGGCGTATCGAACCTGCTGCAGATATACTCTTTGTTTGCGCAAGAACCAGTAAAAGACCTCGAAAAAAAATTCCAAGGGCAGGGCTATGCCTCTCTTAAAAAGGAAACAGCCCGGCTCTTGGCAGATACGCTCGAACCTTTTCGACGCAAGAAAAAAGAGCTGGAGTCCCGAGACCTCTACGTGCGAGAAATCTTAAAGCGCGGCGCAAAAAAAGCCTCTTTACAAGCTGCCAGCACCATGGAAGAGGTAAGAAACAAAATCGGCCTCGTTTCTCTCTGAAACCGCTAAGTCGGCCTGCTTATAAACAACAGACCGGCGCCGAGCGCAATCCCCGCAAGTATAATAATTCCAAAAACTATAGTCAGCGCGAAAGGAACCCCGCTTTCCAAAATCTCAAAAGAAGCCGCCGCTTGGTCAACAATTTGCTGGTATCCCCGTCCATTGGGATCCTGCACATTATACGATATCTCAAAAAACTGATCTTGCGGGGCCTCAACAAGAATGAGGACAATACCGTCACCTACTATATTTGTACTTTCATACGTATACCCTTGCGCGTTCCCTAATTGTATAAGTTCCGCGGCGCTGTTTTTTGCGTTTACCACATCTAAGAAAGGTTCGCCGGAAAGTAATTGCCTTGTTACCGTAAGCTGTATGCCGTCTGAAAAACGCGCGAATCCCGCTATACTTTGCTCTTCGTTCCCAGATAAAGAAAAAGTCGCGCCTTCGCTTTCGGGAAGAGACGTAACCTCCATTTCCGCCGGGTGGTTTATTTGAAAGCCCAGCTGGTTATTGGAGTACCGCTCCCAACCCGCAGGCGCGTCGCTCCGCAAAACCACCAGCCAAAAGAACGCAGATACAAAGACAAGAATGGCTAATATTATAAGTAAAACCTTTTGCGTAGGCATAGCTACCTTCGATATATGGTAATAACGCCGCCCGAAGGGATGTTGGCGTTTACGGCCTGGCTGTTGCTTATGGTAACGTCCGGCATGCTTTGGTTGTACTGGCTGCCGGTGGTGTAGGTAATGCCGTACGGGCCCGCGGGAAGGCCTCCCACTGTAAAGGCTCCGCCCGAATTTGCTTTTACCACCACCACGTATTTGCCGTTTTTGTTAATAAACGCAACCGGATCAAAGTTGTTGTTGGTTGAGTCTGCTTTAATGCGCACCGCGCCTTCGCGGATAAACTTAAAGTACTGGCGCAGGAATTTGGTGCGGGAACCAATGTTTACGGTTGGGTTTCCCGGACTGCCTCCGATGGTGTAGTAGTGGCCACCGTTGTCGCTGGCGGGGAAGGCCAGGGTAAACTGCTGCCAGGCCGAGTTGTTTGCCAGTTTTAAGTCTTTATGCAGGTCTTCATACCCGCTGCCAATGTGCTCTAACATGGACGTGCCAATGCCATACTGGCTCGCCCTGCTGGCTATAGTCTGAAGGTTCGTATCAGAAACGCCTCCGTAGCGGTGGTAAGAAAACTCCTTAACGTATTTGGTAACGTTTGAAGAACCCAGAACATTTGCCATAGCATCAAAATACGAAATGGCGCTTCCCATGTTTGTGTTGGAGGGGGCGATAAACTTGGGATTGGAAAAACCGTTTGCTTCCAGCTTTTGGGCGGTGGCCAATATGGCCTGTCCTATGAGCCTGCCGTCCCATTCGGGGACGTTGTCGGGTTCCAGGATAATTTCCCAGGTATCGGGAGTAATGCCCATACCCCTTAAGTGCAAACTGGCGGCCAGTATGAATTCCGCGTATTCGTCAGGATCGTCATGATGGTATTGCAAAGAAGAACTGCATCCAGAACCGGTAATCTGTTTGGTAAATGCAACATAGTTTAGGTTTATATGCAGTCTCTCTCCTCTTGCCTGGAGTTTTTGCTGCAAAGGTTTGACTATTTTGTTTACTTTGTCGTCCAGTTCGGAAAACTTGAAACCGCTTGGGTTTATGGACGTATGAGAACTGTTATCGTTTTTCGTGGAGTAGCGCACGCATCTCCACTCGGCGCTAGAAAGAGATCCGTTGCCGTTGTCGAATAAACTCCAGTAGTCTGTGTCGTTTTCCATTCCAGAGCGCACTTCCAGGCGTATTCTGTTAATGCCCAGGTCGTTTGCCGCCCTGTCAAACAGCGTATTGGCATACTGCGAAAACTCGGGACTATCCTGGCCCGACTGGGACGTGGCTTCCCAGCCCGAGATGGTTTGGAACTTCGTGTTTGCGTTTACGGTAACAGTGCCGGTAGAAGTCGGAGGAGG
>DASRUP010000092.1:0-2290 GCA_035655395.1 Minisyncoccota bacterium | reverse complement strand
AGCCACGTACTTTCCAAAAAAGAAAAGGAAGTTACCGCCTACCACGAAGCGGGGCACGCTTTGGTTGCAGCCTCCCTTCGGCATGTAGATCCGGTGCGCAAAATTTCTATTATCTCGCGCGGCAGAGCCGGCGGGTATACCCTAAAACTTCCCACCGAAGACAGACACATGAAATCGCGCAAAGAATTTCTTGCCGAACTCGCCGTGCTCCTCGGTGGGTATGTGGCAGAGAAAATGGTGTTTGGCGACACCACCACCGGCCCCAGCAATGACTTGGAAAAGGCTTCTGAAATCGCAAGAAGTATTGTGAAAGACTTTGGCATGTCCGCGAAACTAGGCCCCGTAACCTTTGGCGAAAAAGAACACCTGCCCTTTTTGGGGCGCGACATGGAATCTGCAAAAAACTACTCTGAAACCACGGCGCTGGAGATAGACAAAGAGGTTTCAATCCTTATCGAAGACG
Source organism: Minisyncoccota bacterium (assembly GCA_035655395.1). Lineage (GTDB taxonomy): Bacteria > Patescibacteriota > Minisyncoccia > Minisyncoccales > UBA10102 > DASRUP01. Next base: position 1,827 of record DASRUP010000092.1, on the reverse strand, counting down.
CAAGAAAAACGGCGGAACAAGTGCTCCGCCAAAAACGCAAGACTCTGGACAAAATAGCCAAAGTTCTGGTAGAAAAGGAGACAATCGAGCGCGAGGAATTCGAAGAGCTTGTAGGCAAACCAACCAAATCCTCCTCTCGGAAAAAGGGCATGTAGCTCAATGGTTAGAGCTCGCGTCTTATACACGCGTGGTTCCTGGTTCGAGTCCAGGCATGCCCACCATTTGGGCGGTTAGCTCACTTGGTCAGAGCGTCACATTGACATTGTGAAGGTAAGAGGTTCGATCCCTCTACCGCCCACTATGAAAAATATACAACAATATCTCACAACACGCGTACTGCTCTTTATTGCAATCTTTGCGGTGGCAGGGTTTGCGGCGCTGCAAATCCCGGTCACGCAGCTTGCAGGGTCTGGGGCTAAATTTACCGCGTTCGACGCTTTTGCCCCCTTGAGCGGAGCATTCATCGGCAGCATTCCGGGCGTAGCTGCGGTGCTTTTCATGCAGGCGGCGAATTTTGCGGTGCACGGCGCCCAAGTGCAAGACGTAGGCACGATTATTCGATTCTTCCCTATGCTGTTTGCGGTGCTTTACTTTGCCAGGAAGGGAAAGCTTAACCTTTTGGTTCCCCTTCTTGCGATGGCAGCATTTATAGCTCATCCTATTGGACGGGAAGTATGGTATTTTTCTTTGTTCTGGACCATTCCGGTAATCTGCTACTTCCTGCGCGATCGCTTTTTGCTGGCGCGGGCGCTTGGAGCCACGTTTACGGCTCACGCGGTGGGAGGGGCCGCCTGGATTTGGGCTTTCTCGCTGCCGGCTCCTGTGTGGAACTCGTTAATCCCCATAGTTATTGTAGAACGACTTTTGTTTGCCCTGGGCATTGCAGCAAGCTACGTTGTAATAACGAATGCGCTCTACGCCTTGGAACGAAAGAAAATTCTTAAGCTTGGGTTCTCTTTAGACCATAAATACCTCCTTCCCTGGAAGTTAGCCTGAAATGCCCTTGAAAATTCTTCACGAAGATGCTACACTATTGGTTGTTGATAAGCCAGCGGGCTTAACTGTAGAAGAGATTGCCCGGCAGCTGGGGTACACCCCGGCGCACAGGTTAGACAAAGATACCTCGGGCGTCCTGCTGGTGGCCAAAAACGAGGAGTCTCTAGAATCGCTCCGGAGACGGTTTAAAGAGCGCGAAGTCGAAAAGCATTACATTTGCCTGGTGGAAGGGGATCTTAAAGAAGACCAAGGGATTATTCATACTCTTCTTACCCGATCGCCGGCCGACCGCAGAAAGCAGCGAACGTATCCCTTAAACGAGCCAAAAGAGGGCCGCCGGGAGGCAATTACCGAATGGAAAGTTCTGCAACGCCTCCAAGACTATACATTACTCCAGGCAAGGCCGAAAACAGGCAGAAAACACCAGATTCGAGCGCACATGGTTCAGCTTGGCCATCCCATTGCAGGGGACAAACTCTACGGGTTTAAAAATCAGCATATTCCCCGGGGTTTAACCAGACAATTTCTGCACGCGGGCTATCTGAAAATAGCGAGCCAGGAATTCGTTTCGGAGCTACCGGAAGATTTGCAAAACGTATTAGAACTATTACCATCGCATTATGGCAACTGACACAATCGTAAAAGAAAATATCAAACAACAACTTCCAGACATCCAGCCTGGCGATACGATTCGCGTACACCAAAAAGTAAAAGAAGGCCCTTCGACAGGCTCAGGGCAAGCAAAAGAACGCATCCAGGTGTTCGAAGGTTTGGTGCTGGCCAGAAAGCACGGCAAAGGAATCAATGCCACCATTACCGTGCGAAAAATAA
>DASRUP010000091.1:0-7193 GCA_035655395.1 Minisyncoccota bacterium | reverse complement strand
GAAAGTTATCCTGAAATTTTCTTTCCGCCTTCTCTTGTAAAGTATGTGCTCGAGGTAAACGCCGGCTGGGCGCAGGCTCACGGCGTAACCGTCGGCGACACTGTAGTATTCAATGGCGTTTTTTAAGGTTACTAAACAAAGTAAAAAGTCCAGGGTCTTCGCTGAATTCTTTGCCGACTTGCGAAAGCAAATTGAAGCCGGAAAAATTTAGTTAAAGGCCTAGTTCTTCGTGGATTTCCTGCATAGCAACAAGCACGGTTTGCACCACTTCTTCAAGAGGCATACCGGTGTATTCCACGCTCTTGGCGACAATATCGCGATTTACTCCTGCCGCAAAGTTCTTGTTTTTGAGCTTCTTCATTAAAGACTCCACCGTTACGTTGGCCAGCTTCTTATCCGGCTGCACTAAAGCCGCAGCAGTAACCAAGCCGGTAATTTCTTCGGTGCTATAGAGTACTTTTTCTTGCAGGGTTTCCGGTTCCCGGCCAGAAGCCGACGGATGGTGGGCTTTTATGGCGTTTATTAAAACCTCGTCTATCACGCCGTGCTCGCGCAATATTTGCTCGGTAACTTTGGTGTGCTGCGCAGAATCGCCCCCAATTTTTTCCCAGTCTAAATCGTGCAGCAGGCCAGAAAGCCCCCAAAGCTCCTCGTCTTGGCCAAAGCGTTTGGCAAAAGCGCGCATGGTGGCTTCTGCAGCCAAGTGATGCCGCCGCAAGCCTTCGTTCGCAATGTATTGGTATAAGAGTCCTTTTGCTTCTTCCCGAGTCATTGAAATAATGATAAAAGGAAATGAGGAGGAATGCAATGTACTTTAACAAAATTCTGGTTGCAGACCGGAGCGATGCCGCCTGCAGGGTGATAAGAACCTGTATGGGGCTGCGTATTCAAACGGTTGCCATTTTTACAGAGCAAGAGAGCAATGCTTTGCATGCCGACATGGCAAACGAAGCCTATGCGGTAACCAGCTATAGTAACGCCCAAGAGGTAATGCAAATTGCCCGACAAACCGGAGCAGAGGCCATTCACCCTGGCTACGGTTGGTTTTCCGAAAACCCCTTGTTCGTACGCCAGTGCATCGACGCTGGGTTTGTATTCATTGGTCCGAGTCCGCGCGTACTTTTGCAAATGGGCAATAAAATCAAAGCAAAAAACGCTGCGAAAAGAGCGGGAGTTCCGGTACTCCCCGGTTCAGAAAGTCTTGCTTATGAAGAAGAGCAGGCCATTCTTATTGCTGCCCATAAAATAGGATTTCCGGCTATAGTAAAAGCAGCGTGGGGCGGTGGCGGCAGAGCCATGGAAATTGCTGAAACCGAGGCAGAACTTCTGGCTACGGTGCGAAGCATACGCGGTATGGCAGAAAGATTTTTCTCCGAGCCAGACCTTTACTTAGAGAAGCTCGTAAGAGGCGGCCGCCACATTGAAATACAGGTGGAGCGCGACATGCACGGTACCTGCTTCCATTCGCGAGAACGGGATTGTTCGGTGCAGCGCCGCAGAGCAAAAATCGTAGAAGAAGCCCCCGCGCCAGGGTTAAACAAAAGATTACGCAGGAAACTGTGTAGCTGGGCTGTAAAGCTGGTGAGCAAAATAGGTTACGTAGGCGTTGGCACGGTGGAATTTCTTGTCTCTCCGGAGGGAAAAGCCTATTTCATAGAGATGAACCCGCGCTTACAAGTTGAGCACGGCGTTACCGAGATGCGAGAAGGTATCGACCTTGTGGAAGTTCAGCTGGCTATTGCGGCCGGAAAAAAGCTGTCAACACAGAAGAAAGAAAGATACAAGCACGTTATGGAGGTACGAATCTACACGGAAACTTTGCGGAACGGGATTTTTAGCCCCGCCATAGGCAAGGTGATAATCAACAAATTTCCCGAGCCAGCCAGTTTTCTGCGAATCGACAGCGCTTTGCGTCAAGGACAGGAAATTGAATGCACGGTGAAAGATGAAGATGCCGCGCTTATCTGCAAGCTCATAGTGGGTGCTTCCTCTCGCGAGCAGGCAATAGAGCGAATGATAGCGGCGCTTCGCGACTTGCGGATCGAAGGGGTAACGGGCCGGGAAATACTATTGGCTATTTTGCACTGGGATTCGTTCCGTAAAAACATACATGCGCTAGACACTCTGAACAACCGCAGTGTAACACAGGAGATAGAACGAGCCGCACACAGGTTCACTCTCGAGAAAGGCCTGTATCCAAGCCTTGGCCGGATTGCTGGCGACGTAGCACACGAAGTTCTTTAACTCTGTCATTGGAACGGCAGAGCTTTTTTATTGTGGTTGTTCTGGATTGTCGAGTTGTTCGATGGGAGTGCCTTGCTCGCGTTCGGGGCCGAGAATGCTGCGAATGTCAAACCCGGTGTCTTGGCCGGGTATAGAAAGGTTAACGTTGCCTAACACATCGTCGAAGTAAAACGCGCCAAGAATAAGACCAATGATAAGAAGGGGAATAAGAAACATAAGGGAGTATTGTTTTTACGATACGGGAAATACATGTGTTTGTCAAAAACCGCCGTTTATGCAACTATAAAAGCGTATTTCCATGAAAGTAGAAACAGTAAAAACCCATAAAGTAAAGCCGGGCGAAGACCGAGACTTGTATGCAGTCTTGGATCGCTATCTTCCAAAGCTCAAAGAAGGCTCGGTGGTGGCCATTACCTCGAAAATTGTGGCTATTTGCCAGGGAAGGTACGCGAAAATTGGCAGCGTAGACAAGGGGCAGCTTATCGAAAAAGAATCAGAATACTTTTTGCCGCCCGGGCCAAACGGGTTTTACCTTACCGTGAAATACGGTATTTTGTCGGCGTCCGCGGGAATAGACGAGTCAAACGGCGGGGGATACTATATTTTGTGGCCTAAAGACCCGCAAAAAACCGCAAATGAAATTCGTACATATCTTGCCAAAAAACACGGTTTAAAAAATGTCGGCGTGGTTATTTGCGACAGCAAAATTACGCCTTTGCGCTGGGGAGTAACCGGAGTTTCCATTACCCACAGCGGTTTTGCCGCTATGAACGATTATATTGGCACGCCCGACATTTTTGGGCGCGAACTAAAGTTTACCAAAACAAATATTATGGATGGTCTGGGCGGAGTCGCCGTTATGCTTATGGGTGAAGGCAAAGAACAAACCCCATTGGCGATAATTGAAGATGTGCCGTTTGTAAACTTTCAGCAGCGAAATCCCACACAAAAAGAAATAAAAGAAGTTTGCATCGGTATGATGCAAGACGATCTCTATTGTGCAATTCTCACTGGCGTGAAATGGCGCAAAGGCGGAAGCGGTATTTAAAGTCTGTGGAAAAGATATGCTTGACACTTAGCTGCGATAAGCGAAAATAGAGTTGATAGAATTGGAGCTAGAGGACCCCTTTTAGAAATTCGTGAGAGGAAATTTCTGTGTGGGGTTTTTTGTTAGCGCAAAGGTCGAACCCAAAAGTTCAACATTACAACAGTAAAATCAAACAACAATGAAAAACAATATAATCGTAGGTGTGGTCGGATTTTTCGGGTTGACGTTGACAGTAGCAATAGTTCTTGCGGCGACCGGTGACCTGCTGGCCACTGTCGACTTGCCCGGCAACGGGGAGTGCAACGTTGGCATCGCCTTCGATGGCACCCATGTGATGACGATCGACGCTGGCTTCGGCACTGGTTGCGCCAGTTCAACTATTGATATCTATACCCCGCCTCCGGCAAGCGGTGCCGCGGCCCTGGTATCCACCAAGACTGTCAAGGATGGCGCGGGCGCCCCGGTGTCCCTCAGCGCTATAGACTGGGATGCCACTCGCGGCAAGCTATGGGGCGCGTACGCCGGTAGCGTCTACCTGGTAGATATCGTCGGGACCGGCATCGGCGTCACCGAAGACGTCGTGGCAACGCTGGAGTTCAACCCTGCAGTGGGCGGGATTCCTCTGATTGACGGACTGGCCTGGGACCCCAACGATGATACGCTCTACTATAGTCCAGATGTAGACTGTAACGTTTACCAGTTCTCGCTGGGCACCGGTGTAAACCCACCTAAGGGCACACTAATGAATACCGTGACGCCGAAGGACGCGGCCGGAAACGCAGACTGCGCGGTCAGCGGTGTGGCCATCGGTGCCGCGAACAGTCTGTACATCGGCCGGGACGGGAACGCCGAAATCCGCCGAGTGAACAAAACCACTGGCGCCTTTGTATCCACCTTCGCTACCACCTCCGGTCGGGTAGAGGACCTGGTCTGTGACCCAGTCACTTACGCCCCCAAGGAGGCCATTCTGGCAAAGGACGCCTATGGTTCGGGCGGCATTGGTGGCGGGGCTGGCGATGAGCTCTATGAGGCCTTCGAGGTGGAGGTCGGCACCTGCCCGCTGCCTGCGCCAGAAGAGATTACGCTGGACCCGCCGACTGCAACGAATGATGCGGGTACCGATCACACCGTGACCGCCACTATTACCCAGGGCGGACAGCCTGTGGTTGGGACTTTGGTGAGTTTCTCGGTTACTGCCGGCCCAAATGTGGGTGAGGTGAGCGATCCTGGCGAATGTTCGGTCGATCCCAACTGCAATACCGATGCCAATGGGCAAACCTCGTGGACGTACACGAGCAACGGAAGCACAGGAGTCGATATCATTGAGGCTTGCTTTAGTGACACAACTGGCAAAGAGCAGTGTGCGAGAGCTGAAAAAGAATGGATAGACGCAACACCGCCGGAAGCTGCATGTGTAGAAACGGTAAACCCAGCTGGCAAGCAGAAGCCGCAAGCGCCGGGAACCGGGCAGAACGAGGACGGATTCTATGAAGTGTCTGCGACAGATAATGTTGGCGTAGCAAGCTTTTCTGTGGTAGATATGGGTGCGGACAATATTCTCGGTACAGCTGACGACACGGTATTTGTGGTAGCAAGTGGCGACAAAATGAAGTACACCGAAGCGAACGGAGCTACACCCAGCATTAAGCCGGGAGCCGGCGTTATCGACTGGCAGATTAAAGGGCAGGGCGATGCTGCAGTTGTTGCAGTTGATGCCGCTGGAAATCAGTCGGTTGCCGAGTGCTTAGTTCCGAATCCGCCAAAATAAGCTGAATTGACTGAATGAACAAACGGGCTTTCTCGATAGTATCGTCGGGGGCCCGTTTTGTTGTGGATAGCTTTCCTTGACAGGATTTTATGTATAGGATATACTTTGTGCCAGTGTGTTTTTGGAGAGAAACACAGTCTCGACTTGAGAGTTGGGCCTGTATTTTTTTGCGGGTCAAATTCTCGAGTCGAGAAGAATGCTCTTTAAAAGCAAACTTCTCGTAAGAGAAAAATAGACGGGAGGTGGATGAATTGTGTGTTCTTGATGCCTAGTTAGTCTTATCCTGGGGGGAAACAAAAAAATAAAGAGAGGTTAGACTATGAGCGCAAGCTCAATTCCCGGATTTAGTAAATTCGCCGTGGTGGCGATGGTCCTGGCGCTTGTTGCCCTCGCGGCATTTAGCGCCAACGTGGTTAATGCCCAGGTATTTCCGCCCGAGGTGAACGTGGTTCTTGCCCCCGGCGAGTCGGTTAATATCGATAAAGTCGTCGGAACCCCGACGATCCCGCCTGTATTGGATCTGTGTTTGCTCGTCGACAACTCGGGCAGCTATATCGATGACCTGCCCAACATCTTAGCGGCCGACGACGGCCTCTTCGACGACATTCGGGCCCAAGTGGCTGACTCCCAGTTCTGCACGGCTACCTTTGTGGACTTCCCTGTCTCACCGTACGGAAGCGCCGTGACTGGCGACTATGCCTATAAGTTGGATCAGGATCTGACGACCACTAAAGCGACGTGGACCGGCGCCAACAGCGCCATGATCATTCGTTTTGGCGGCGATGGTCCCGAAAGCCAGTACGAAGCCCTGTGGCAGATGTCTGGCGCGCTTGGTTCCGCTCCGCCTTCTTGGCGAGTTGGCGCCACGAGTGTCATTGCCATTACGACGGATGCTCCGTTCCATGACAGTGATTCGGAAGGCGCCTACCCGGGCCACGGCGGCGTTGCAACGACTGCCGCGTTGGTTGCCAATGGCCGTAGGGTCATTGCTATCAAAGCCCCCGGCTCTACCGGCCAAATGGATGCCATTGCTACCGCGACCGGCGGTTCGGTGGTGACGACCGGTGCTTCGAGCGCAGAAATCGCAGATGCGATCTTACAAGGGTTGGGCAATCTGCCCGTTACGGTTACACCAAGCGTGGTAGGCTGTGATCCTCTGGTAGTGAGCTTTGCTCCCGCCTCAAAGACCGTTACAAGCGGAGACGACGCTGTGTTTATGGAGACCATTGCGGTTCCCAACGACGCAAGTTTGGAGGGAACTTCCGTGGATTGTACCGTGGTTTTTGTGGACGAGAATGGAAACGTTCTAGGTACACAGCGTATCACCGTGAAGATTCCTGATACCACTCCGCCAGTTGCTGGTTGCGAAGAGACTAACAATCCAAGCGGAGGGAATGTCCCCGGGGCTCCCGGTAAGGGCGGTCAGGGCCAGAATCAGGACGGTTTCTACGTCTTGAGCGCTGTCGATCGGGTTGACCCTGACCCGGCTCTATACCTTGTGGATAAGGGCGCCGACAACGTTTTCGGCACTGCCGACGACGCGACATTCGGACCCTTCTCAAGCCCGACCAAGATCAAGTACACCGAGGCCAATGGCGCCACGCCCACCCAGGATCCCGGAGCTGGCGACATCGACTGGAAGATTAAGGGTCAGGGCGACGCAGCGGTTTACGCTGTTGATGCTTCCGGCAATACGTCGGCTGTCGTCGAGTGCTTGGTTCCACCCAAGCCTCAATAATAGTACCTTAAGGACATAAAACTCTAGTAACAAAGGGGCAGATATTATATGTGTCTTGTATACACGTATGTATCTGCCTCTGTTTTTTTTGTAACAAACGAAAATGTGCTGCGTTAGAGATAGGGAGCTTATGCGAAAGGAGGTGGTTGCCTTGCTTGTTTAGATTCCGTGGTTCTCCGGGAACATGGGTAAAAAAATGGAACGTATTACGAGAGGGAGATTCAGAAAATGAATAAGAAATGGCTAGCCACTTTGGTTTTTGCAGTAGCGATGTTGTCGCTGCTGCCGACGTTTGCGCCAGACAAGGCCCTGGCCGCCGAAAAGTTTAGCTTTAAGGCTTCCAGCCTCGGAGGCGACGCGGTTTGGACCACGTGCCCCGACGGGCCCTCGGTTGG